>JANLXD010000510.1:0-14587 GCA_031364935.1 Candidatus Eiseniibacteriota bacterium | reverse complement strand
CGACGGTGGAGCGGGGATTCGAGCCGGCGGTCCGCTGCTCGATCGAGATGGCCGGGGAGAGCCCCTCGATCTGGTCCACGTCCGGCTTCTCCATCTGACCCAGGAACTGGCGGGCGTAGGCGGAGAGCGATTCCACATAGCGCCGCTGCCCCTCGGCGTACAGCGTGTCGAACGCGAGCGACGACTTGCCGGACCCCGACACCCCGGTGATCACCACCAGGCGGTTCCGCGGGATGTCCAGGTCGAGGGACTTGAGGTTGTGCTCCCGGGCGCCCCGGATCTTGATCTGGTCCATGGAGAAGATTCTACCCTACTCGTAGCGGAGCGCCTCGACGGGGTCGAGCCGGGAGGCCTTCACGGCCGGGTACATGCCGAAAAAGAGCCCAATCGATGTGGCGGAGCCGAAGGCCAGGAGAATTCCCCACGGCGGGATCGCGAAGGAGAGCGGCGTGAACATGTCGACGAGCCAGCCCACCAGAAGCCCGGCCAGGACGCCGACGATCCCGCCCGTTCCGGTCAGGGTCATGGCCTCGACCAGGAACTGCCAGAGCACGTCGTTCCGGCGCGCGCCGATCGCCTTCCGCAGCCCGATCTCGCGCGTCCGCTCGGTCACCGAGACCAGCATGATGTTCATCACCCCGATCCCGCCGACCAGAAGGCCGATGGAGGAGATCACGACCATCACGAGGTAGAAGGCGCCGGTGATCTGCTTGTAGAGGTCGACCAGCGACTGGTCGGTGAAGACCGCGAAGTTGTCCCCCTGGTTGTAGCGGAGGCGGCGCTGGCGCCGCATCACCTCCATGATCTGCTCGCGCGCCGTGTCGATCAGCTCCGGCGCGCGCGGCTTCGCGTTCAGCACCATGGGCAGGTCCGGACCGAAGTTCTTCTCGAGGGACGTGTACGGCGTCAGCACCAGGTCGTCGAGGCTCGACCCCACGAACTTGCCGCGGCGCTCCAGCTCGCCGATCACGGTGAAGGGGCGCCCGCCGATGTAGATGCTCTGCCCCACGGAGCTTCCGTGCGGAAAGAGCGTCTCCACCTGGTCCAGCCCCAGCACGGCCACGGGGGCGCGATGGTCCACCTCGGCATCGGTGAAGTAGCGTCCGGTGGTCACCGCGTAGTTGTTGGTGGTGAGGAAATCGGGGGTCGATCCGACCACGACGCCCTGGCGCGTCTCGATCTGGCCGCGCCGGAGCGGCGCCTGCGTGAAGTTGAGCGGCGCCACGGCCAGCACCGCGGGCGCGTATTTCCGGATCGCCTCCGCGTCCTCGACCTTGAACCAGGGGCGGTGCCGCAGGCTGTCGGGGAAGCCCCCCAGGAAGGCGCCCGGGGAGAAGGGGCGGATGTAGAGCACGTCCGTCCCGATCGCCGCGAGCTGGGCCTTCATGCTCCGGTTCAATCCCTCGATGATCGAGACCATCGCCATGACCGTGGTGATGCCGATGATCACGCCGAGCACGGTGAGGAACGAGCGGAGCTTGTTCGAGCGGATCGCCCGGAACGCGACCGTCACCCCTTCGCGGACGTGGATGGCCATTCGCTATTCCGACCGGAGGGCCACGATCGGATCCAGCTCCGCCGCGCGCGTGGCCGGATAGACCCCGAAGAAGAGGCCGACCGAGGAGGCGACGCCCAGACTGATCAGGACCGACCAGGGCTGGATGGAGGCCGGGAGCGGCGTCACGACGCGGACCAGGAGGGCGAAGCCGATCCCCGCCACGACGCCGAGCACACCGCCGAACGTGGAGAGGACCACGGCCTCGCACAGGAATTGCCCGATCAGGTCGGAGCGGCGCGCGCCGAGGGACTTCCGGAGGCCGATCTCCCGGGTGCGCTCGGTGACGGCGACCAGCATGATGTTCATGATGACGATGCCGCCCACGACCAGGGAGATGGCCACGAGCGCGATCGTGCCCGCGTAGATCGAGCCGGTGAGCGACTGGTAGAGCGCCCGGAACGTCTCGGCGGTGGCGATGCCGAAGTCGTCCGGCTTTCCGACCGGAACGTGGCGCTCGGCGCGGAGCACCATGCGCGCCTCGTCCTCCACCCGCTCGAGGGGCGTCCCGGGCGTCCCCTTCACGAGGATGGTGAGGGACCGCCGCGACCCGAACATCTTCTCGAACTGGCCGAGCGTGGTGACGATCAGGTTGTCCTGGCTCTGTCCCAGGACGTTCCCGCGCGACTTCAGCACGCCGACCACCAGGAGCTGGTGTCCGCCGACCTTGATTGACTGCCCGATCGGATCGGCGACGGGAAAGAGAGCCGCGGCCACCTCGGAGCCAATGACCGTGACCGCCCGGCGCCGCTCGACGTCGGAGGCGTCGAAGTGGCGCCCCTCGGTGACCTCGAACTTGCCGACCTCGTCGTAGCCGGCGGTGCTGCCGCGCACCTGCACGTTGGCGAGCTCCGTCCGCCCGGCGCGCACCCGCTTCACGGCGTCCACCTGGGCCACGACCCTCGAGGCCAGCCGCATGCGCCGCTCCAGCGCCTGCGATTCGCGGAGGGTCAGGTCGCGGCGCTTCTCGGCGTCACGATAGGCGTCGTCGCTGGTGATGAGGCCGTACTTGTCGATGGTGACCACTTGCAGGCCCTGCTCGAGGATCTTCTCGCCGACGTAGGTGTTCACGCCGTCGATCACGGCCACCACCATGATCACCGACATCACGGCGACCACGTTGCCCAGCACGGTCAGCACCGTGCGGAGCTTGTTCGCGCGGATGGCGTCGAGGGCGATCTTGAGATTCTCGGCCTGCGCCAGCCAGAACTCCCGGCGCGAGGAGCGCTGCGGGGTCACGGGGCCGCGGCGGAGGGGATCGCGGGCGTCCGGGCCGTCTGGGGGCGATCGCTCTCGATCAGGCCGTCGCGGAGGCGGACGACGCGCCGGGCGTGGGCCGCGATGTCCTCCTCGTGCGTCACCAGGATGACGGTGTTGCCCCGCCGGTGGATGTCGGCCAGGAGCGCCATGATCTCCACGCCGGTCTTGGAGTCGAGGTTTCCGGTCGGCTCGTCGGCGAGAACGATGGAGGGGTGATTCACGAGCGCGCGCGCGATGGCGACGCGCTGCCGCTGCCCACCCGACAGCTCGTTCGGCCGGTGGTGCATGCGGTCCGAGAGTCCCGTCAGCTCCAGCATCTCCCGCGCTCGCTCGCGGCGCTCCTTGGACGGCGTCCCGGAGTAGATGAGCGGCAGCTCCACGTTGTGGAGCGCGTCGGCGCGAGGCAGCAGGTTGAACGTCTGGAAGATGAACCCGATCTCCCGGTTGCGGATACGCGCCAGCTCGTCGTCGTCCCGGTCGCGGATCTCGGTGCCGCTCAGCTTGTACGAGCCGCTGGTGGGCGTGTCGAGGCAGCCGATCACGTTCATGAGCGTGGACTTGCCGGAGCCCGACGGCCCCATGACGGCCACGTACTCCCCGCGCGCGATGTCGATGGACACCCCGTCGAGCGCGTGAACCTCGGTCAAACCCATGACGTAGACCTTCCGCACGTCGCGTATCTGGATGAGGGCGCCCTCATAGGAGGGCGTCTCCGACGCGGGCGTCTCCGACGCGGGCGTCTCCGTCGCGGGCACCGCCGGGGACGCGGGCTCGCTCACGATTTCTCCGCCTTCGGGCGCTTCGCCTCTTCGATCTTCACCTTGGCCCCCGGCTTCAGCGTGCGGAGCACGCGGAAGGGCCCCGTCACCACCTTGTCCCCTTCCTTCAGATCTCCCGTCACCTCGAAGTCGGTGTCGCTCGCGATCCCGGTCTTCACCTTCCGGAACTCGACGGCGCCGTTCGAGACCACGAACACGCCCTTGATCTCCTGGTTCACCTTTCCGGCGCTGTCCGTCGGCGCCGGCGCCGCGGCTGCGCCCTTCGCGGCGCGTCGCCCCTTCCGCGGCGGCTTCAGCTCTTCCGGCGTCCGCACCACGACCGACTGGATCGGCACGGTGAGCACCCCGTCCTTCTTCGCCGTTCGGATCTCCACGTCGGCGGTCATCCCGGGACGGAGGGTCGGAGGCGGACTTTCGACCGCGATGTCGACCTCGAAGTTGGTCTGCTGCTCCTGCGTGCCCTGGTCGGAGAACTTCGGCGAGTTGGCGATCTCGGTCACGTGCCCCGTCAGGGTCGCGTCGGGCAGGGCGTCGACGCGAACCGTCGCGGGCTGGCCGAGCGCGACCGAGCTGACGTCGGTCTCGTCCACGTCCGCTTCCACCTTCATCGCGCTCATGTCGGCGATGGTCAGGATCACCGTCCCGGGATTGTTCATGGTGCCCGTCACGACGATCTCGCCGCGCTCGATCGCGAGCTGCGTGACCGTGCCCGGAATGGGGGCCGTGAAGCGCGTCTTCTTGAGATTGTCCAGGGACCCCGAGAGCGTCGCCACCGAGCGCTGGACGTCCTCGCGGTTCGCGTCGACGCGCGCCTTGTCGGCGTTCCGCTGCGTGCGCGCCGCCTCCACCTCCTCGGGCGCAACCAGCTTCCGCTCGAAGAGCGCTTCCTTCCGGCGGAGCGAGGCGTCGGTCTGGGCGAAGGAGGCCTCGGCCAGGCGGAGGTTGGAGCGAGCGGCCTCGAGCGCGGCCTGGGACTCGCGCACGCGAGACCGAACCTGCGTGTCGTCCAGCTGGAGCAGGAACTGCCCCTTCCGGACCACGTCCCCTTCCTTCACCGCGAGCCGTACCACTTCACCAGGGACGTTGGCCGAGAGCTTCACCTGAGTGACCGGCTGGATGCGCCCCGGGGCGCGCACCGTGGAGGCAACGCTCCCGCGCTTCACGTCGGCGGCCTGGACCGCAGTCTTCGAGCCGCCGCCGCCGCGCGCCAGATTGGCGACTACGATGACGGCGAGGAGCAGGACTCCCCCCGCCGCGATCAGGATTTTCCGCTGCCGGGCTTTCATCTAGTAACGACGCTCGCCGATGGCGCGCTCCAGGTCGGCCTCGGCGACCCGCGCGTCCGCCAGGGCCTCCACGTGGCTCTGCCGCGCTTGCGCCAGATTCACCTCCGCGTTCAAGAGATCCAGGAAGGTGCCGGCGCCCAGCTCGTAGCGGCTCTTCGAGAAGTTGTAATCCTCTTCCGCCGAAGTCAGCCCCTCGCCCGCGACGGCGATCCGCTCGACGGCTTCGCGAAGACCGAGCCAGGCCTGCTGCACCTCCACCGCCACGTCCAGCTCGAGCTGCCGCCGGCTCGCCTCCGCTTCCGCAAGGACGCCCTTGGACCGTCGAATGTTCCCCTCGATCGCCAGGCCATCGAAGATCGGCATCGAAACGCGCAGCTCGCCCTGGCGCTGGGTCGAGGATCGCTCGTCTTCGATGGTCCCCGTGCCCACGTCGATCTCGTCGGTCGTCTTGAAGCGAATGGCGCTGTAGGAGCCGGTCAGCCGCGGCAGGCGCACCGCCCACGCGCTGAAGGCGCCGGACCGCGCGGCACGCTCGATGGCCAGGGCGCGCGCGAGCCGCGGACGGTGCAGGAGAGCGCTCTGCACGGAGGCGGCCGAGTCGGGGATGACCACGCCCTCCTCGAGGATCGGGTCCACGGAGATCGACGTGCCGGGCTGCAATCCCACGACCTGCTTCAGGCGCTCGGTCTGGATCTGCACCTGATTATAGGCTTTGATTCGGTCGAGCTGGGTCTGCGCGCGGCGGGCGCGCGCCTTGAGCACGTCCCCGCGGGCCACCGTCCCGACCTCGAAGAGCGCGTTCGAGCGGGCCTCCTCGTCGCGCGAGAGACGCTCGGTATCGCGCGCGACCTCGGCCAGGCGCGCGGCCTTGAGAAGCGTGAAGTACTGCTGCTTCACCCGGAAGACGACGTCGTTCCGCATTTCCGCCTCGCCGTGCTCGGCGCTCCGCTTGAGCCGGTCCTGGCGCCGCTTCTCGCTCCACCCGGGGAGGCTCACGATGTTGGTTTCCACCGTCGCGTCCACCGACTTCTGGTCCGCCTTCGTCAGGAAGCCGGTCACCACGCTCGTGTCGACCTCGACGCCGCGCTGGGCGCTGTTATTCTGCGGCCAGACGCGGCTCTGCGCGGCGCCGACGCTGACCGAAGGAAGCAGGCCGCTCCACGCCGAGAGCGCCGACCCGCTGGCCTGTCGGGTGCGCGCGCGAGCCACGCGCACGTCGCCGTTTCGTTCCAGCGCGGTCGCGACGCAGCGGGCGAGGCTCCACCGTTCCCCCACGAGCACGGGGGGCGGCAGCGAATCGACCGCCCCGGCGCGCGCCGAGGCCTGCGCCACCACCTTCTCGGCGACGGGAGCCTCCGCGGCACGGACGGGCGCGGCGGCCAAGAGGACAACGGCGATCCCCATGGTGGCTACACGGACGAATCCCGGTGCAAACGGCATTCCTCTCCCCCTCGAGACGATGGCGCGGACGATGATCAGGTCCCTAACCCCATTCAGTACGCCCGGACGGCGTATTCCGTTTCACGGCGGCGGGAGGCCTTCACCGGTTGGCGGAGAGGATCACGGCGAGGAGCGTCCCGGGAATCACGGCCAGGAGGCCGAACTTGAAGCTCCGCCGCGCGTAGACGCTCACGCCGATCGCGCACACGGCGTTGCCCCAGAGGAACAACGGATCGGTGAGGATGTCGAGGGCGCGGATGGGAAAGCCCGTGGCGTCTCCGAACAGCACGCCCAGCCCCAGCCGCACGTCGAACGTGCGGTTGGCGAGGATCAGGGCGACGCGCACCCCCTGGTCCACGATCTGGATGATCCCCGCGTAGACCATGGCGGAAAAGTAGTGCGGGAAGCGGAGCCGGCCGCCCATCATGAGATTCCCCATGAAGAAGAGCGAAGCGGCCCCGAACAGAATTCCGATCGTCGTGGCGAACGGGGCGGCGACGACGGTGGTGAGAATGCCGCCCGTCCCCTCGAAGAAGCTCGACACCGCCTCGATCTGGCGCGGATCCTTTCCCTGTTCCTCCATCTTCGCGATCGTCTGCTCGGCGATCACGCCCGAGCGGAAAAGTAGGATCGCGATCCCGGTCTGGATCACGAGCAGGATCACCAGCGCGAGCCGGAAATGGGGGCGATCGCGCATCGATTCGAACGTCCGGCGGGGATGGAGGAAGACACCGACGATGCTCTGGAGCGCGCTCGGGCGCTCTCCGGGGACGACGGTGCCCAGAGGCCCATTGCCGCCGGCCTCCGGCCGGTGCGTCAGGCGATGCTCGGAATCGTCCATCGTCGCTCCCCCCTGGCGGATCCATCGCGCGGAGCCGGTCGCACCGCGACGGTGCGCCCGGTCACACGCCAGCGCGTGCGCGCGTCGGTCGCATGGGCTGCCGGCGGCCTGCGCTCATAAGGTGGAATCCCTTGAACGGCGGGAGGTTGTGCCCGGGGCACGGCCATAGAATCTAGGCGCACCCCGGGACCCTGTCAAGCAGCGCTGAATTACGGGTCAGAGAACGAAGTTGACCGGAATCTCCACCCAGACGCGAACGGGCTTCCCGTTCACGAGGGCCGGCTTGAAGCGCCAGCGGTAGAGCGCCGCTTTCGCCGCTTCCACGAAGGATTTCCTGCCGCTCACGCGGTCGACGCTTCGCACCAGGCCCTCCTCATCCACGAGCACCTTCATCACCACGCGGTCAGGGATTCCGGCCTCCAGTTCGTAGTCAGGGTAACGAGGCTTTGGCGCGAAGATCTCGACCGGCAGCTTGTCGACCTCGTTCCGCTCGAAGACATGATCCTTGCCTGGACCCCGCGGCGGCCCAGGGTTGTTGCCAGGCAACTCCCGGGGACCGTCGCCGATCCTGGTTCGCGGATCAGCGCCAACCACAGGATTGGAGGGCACATCCAGTTTCAGCTTATCGATCACCGGCACAATCTCACCACCTCCGGTGTCGGTAGGCTGGTTGGGCGGTGCGGACGGCGGCGCGGGTGGAGGGGTGTGGATGTTCGGCACGTCCGGCGTTACCACGACGCGGCCTACAACGAGCCGCACGACCCCCTCGTCCCCCCGGCTCGCCATCCATAGAACCGCGGCGAGCAGGGTCAGGTGGAGCGCGCCGGAAAGAAGAAGCCCGCGGCGCAGGAATCGGCGCGAGCGGGCCTGGAAATCGTCGAGCGGTGCGGCTGTGGAACGGGAGCTTCCCACCACCAGGAGAGCGGCGGCCATGGCGTCCACCCTTTTCAATCCGGCTGCGTGGCGGCGGGGGGACGCCTGCGGTTGGGGGGGGGTCTCCCTTGTCTAGAAGTGGAAGTCTACAGGCACCTCGACCCAGACGGCGACGGGCTTGTTATTGCTCAGCGCCGGCTTGAACACCCACTTCTGGACGGCATCGGTGGCGGCCTTGTCGAGATAGGTCACGCTGCGGATGACCTTCATGTTCTTCACCCGGCCGTCCTTGCCGACCAGCACGTGCAGCACGACGCGTCCCTGGATCTGGGCCTCGCGCGCCATCTCGGGATACACGGGCTCGATCCGCGTCACCGGCGCCGGCGGGTCCTCGTAGTAGACGAACTCCCCCTCGCTCGGCAGGTCGTCGCCCTTGATCACCAGCGAGTCCTTCCCCGCCGTGCCCAGTCCGACCGGCGAGAGCGCCTGCGACAGCTCCTGCTGCGTCATGATCGTCTGCTCCGGCGCCTGCGCGTCGGGCACCGGCACCGGCACACCGATCGTCGGCTTCACGATCGCTTGGTCGAGCGGAACCACGGGCGGCGGCGGCGCGTCGGAAAGCGGCGGCGGCGGCGGCAGCGTTTCCATCCGGATCACGCGGCCCGTGTACGCGGCCTCGTCTTTCGGGTGATAGAGCTTGGACGCCAGATAGAAGCCGATCAGGGCGAGATGGGCCGCGATGGAGATGATCATCGCTTTCCGGAAGATCTCCTGCGATCGCGCCTTCAGATCCGCGGCGCCCATCGGGACGCGGTCGAACGTGCTGGTCCGGGTCGCGCTCACAGGGACTGGACCTCCACCTTCTCCTTCGGCAGAAGCGGCGCGAGGGAGAACCGGTTCAGCTCCGCGAACTGGAGCTGATCGATGAGGTTCACCATGTACTTGTACTTGACCGAGCGGTCGATCTTGACGAGGACGACCAGCTTGGGATTCTTCTTCCCTTCCGTCGCGAACGTCTTCTCCAGGGTTGAGAACTCGGCCTTCTGAAACGGCGACTCGCCCAGCTTCCAGTAGGCGCGCACGCCGTCCTGGGTGGTGTCGGCCGGAGCGAGGACGCGGAGCGTCATGACGTTGGATTGAGCGATCTCGACCTTGACATTGGGATCGGGAGGCAGGTTGATTTCCAGCGCCTGCGGCTTCCGGAACACGGTCGTGCACATGAAGAAGATGAGGAGCAGGAAGGCCACGTCGACCATGGGGGTCATGTCAATCTTGACCCCGAGACGTTTGGGCGCCCGTTTCCGGAGCCCGCCTTTTTTATGTCGTGGTCCTGATTCGGGGGTATCGACGGCACCCATTGAGGGCGACTCCTTCTGTACCGGTCGTCAGCGGCTAGCGCGAAGCGCCGACTTCTGGCTCGCGACGAGCTCGGTGACGAGGCTGAACGTGATGGTGTTGGTCTTCTGCATGATGGCCATGACGTCTTCCATGGTGCCGTATTTCGCATCCTTGTCCGACTTGATCGCGACGCGGATACGCGGATTTCGCCGCCGCTCCTGCTGCACCAGCTGCTCCAGGCTCGCGATGTCGGTGAACTGCTGCGGGTTCTTCCCGATCTGCCAGAGGAGCTCGTTGTCCTTGGATATACTCAGGACCAGCACGTCCGATTCCGGCACTTTCAAATTCGAGTGGCTGTCCGGGAGCGAGATCGGGACCTTCTGCGGCGGATCGAACTGCGACGTCGACATGAAGAAGATCAACAGCAGGAAGGCCACGTCGACCATGGGCGTCATGTCGATGCGGACCCCGATGCGCTTGAGTTTCTTGGCGGCCATGGGTTACTTCGACGCTTCCTTGATCGAAAGGACCTCGATCACTTCCAGCGTCGCCTCGTCCATCATGTAGTTGAAGTTGTCGATCATCGTGACGAAGACGTTGTAGAGCACAATCGAGAAGATGGCGACGAAGAGCCCGCCGGCGGTGTTGATGAGCGCCTCGGAAATCCCGACGGCCAGCTTCACGGCGTCCACGGAGCCGGTGTGCCCGAGCGCCGAGAACGAGCGGATCATGCCGATGACCGTGCCGAGGAGCCCCACCATCGTCGCGATCGACGCGATCGTGGCGAGGGCGATCAGATTCCGCTCGAGCAGCGGCACCTCGAGCATGTTCGCCTCTTCCATCGCCTTCTGCACTTCCTGGATCTTGGCCTGCCGGTCGATGGGGGCGGTCCGCACGATCAGGTAGCGCTCCAGACCCGCGCGGAGCACGTTGGCCAGAGAGCCGCGCTGCTGGACGCAGAGCTGGATCGCGCCTTCGATGTCGAGCTTGTCCAGCCGCTCCCGGACCTTGCGGATGAACGTGGTGGCCGGCTCCTTCCCCTTCGCGCGCATCAGCGTGAAGAGGCGCTCCAGCGTGAACGTCACGGACATGATGGAGAGCATGATCAAAAGGGCTACGAGGGGACCGCCCGACTTGATGTATTCCGGCAGGAACATGTAGATCACTATCGAAATTCCGAGGGCGACCACGGCGACGATCGTAACGAACAGACCCTGTCTCACTGCGATTCCTCCCTTGAATGTAGATAAGTCCCGCGCATGGCACCGCTCCTGTCGCGTCGCATCCGCCGGAATGGCGGAGCCTGCGCGGTCCGACGGGGCCGACCTGGAAGTATGCCCCAGGAACCCCGCGCCCAACAACCCCCCGTCCCCGGCCTACTTGAAGCTCTTGATCGCCTCGTCCGCGGTGTCGTAGGCCTCGAATACCAGGGAGAGCCTCGTCACGACGAAGATGTTCTGAATCTTCTTGTCCACGGCGCTCAGCTTGAGCTGGGCCCCGCGCTTCGCGTAGTTCGCATGGGCCGCGATCAGGACGCCCAGCGACACGCTGTTCATGAACGTGGTCTTTCCAAGATCGATGAGGAGCTTCTTGTTCCCCGCCTCGGCCAGCTCCTTGATCTTCCCCTGCAGCTCGTCGGTCTCTTTCCCTCCGAGGAGCATCCCCTTCGGCGCCAGGATCGTCACATCGCCCGACGTACGGACATCCAGACCCATCGTGCCTCCCTGTCCGCGGCCGGTGGCCGCGCGGTCCCTATGGTTTCGACCCGGACGGCTGGGTCGCCCCGCTCCTCCGCTTCTGTTGCGCATCCTCGTACTTGCGGATCTGGGCCAGCCCGTCCGCCGCCTGCTTGTTGTTCGGATCGATCTCGATGACCCGGTTGAATTCGATCTTGCCGCGCGGCACGTCCTTGCACTTGAGGTAGCCCTGCGCCAGCCAGATGTGCCCCTGCACGTGATCCGGCTCGAGCGAAGTGCCCCGGGCGAGCCACTGGAGGGCGTCGTTGCAGTTGTCCAGCAGGAGAAGCGCCAGCCCGGCGCCCCGGAGGGCGTCGCCGTTGGCGGAGTCGATCGCGGCGGCTGCCTGGAACGACTGGAGCGCCGACGGCAGCGAGTCGGTCGGCATCTGCATCAACGCTTGTCCGACCCAGACGAGCGCGCGCGAGGAGGTCGCCTTGTCGTTCGGCCGGAGCGCGACGGCGCGGCGAAGGTACTCGACGGCCTGCGAGTTCTCCTTCAGCTGCATCTTGGCCAATCCGAGATTCAGAAGGGCCGGAACGAACGCGGAATCGGCGGCCAGGGCCCGCTCGAAATAAGGCGTCGCCTCCGCGTATCTCTGGAGCTTGAAGTAGAGGGTCCCGAGCTGGAAGTTGGCGTCCCGCGACAGCGTCGAATCCTCCTGGGCGGCCGAGGTCAGAAGCGGCACCGCCTTGGTGGTATCGCTGACCGTGACGTACATCGTTCCGATCCGGAGCCGCTCCTCGGGCGTCAGCGTGTCCGCGACCGCCACGTACATGTCGCAGATCTTGCTGGTCGAGTCGGCCTCCCCTTGCTCCCCGTAGAGCTTGCAGAGGGCGCCGAGGAGCTCCTTCTGGTTCGGATTCTTCTCTCGCGCCTTCTCCAGGGCGCCGATCGCGACGGAGCGCATGGCCGGGTCCCGGCTGTAGGAGAGCGCCCGCCCCAGCTCCAGCCACCCCTGCGGGTCGTCGTTGTTGAGCTGCGTGTACTTCGTGAATTTCTCGGCGGCCTCGGGATACCGCTTCGCGCGGTAGAAGAGGCGCCCCGCCTCGAGATAGGCGGGCGCGTACGACGAGTCCACGTTCGTCGCCTCGACGAAGGAGCGAAGTCCCTCGTTGTACTCGTTCATGCCGACCGAGGCCCGCCCGTAGAGGTAGTAGAACTCGGGATTCTTCGGATCCAGCTCCTTCGCCTTCTTGTACTCGGGGACGGCGAGGAACGGGATCTTCTTCCGCTCGTAGAAGCCGCCCAGCTCCAGTCGGACGCGGAGATTGTTGGGATCGGTCTCGCGGGCGCGGATGAAGAGCTCCTCCGCCTCCTTGAGCTGCCCCTTCCCCTCCAACGCGAGCGCGGTGCCCGCCAAAAACTGGGCGCGGCCCGTCTTCAAGAGCGTCCCCCGCCGGAAGATCTTTTCCGCCTTGTCGTACTCCTTGTCCCGGAGGTAGGCCGTTCCCAGGGAGTAGAGCGCGGCGGGGTCCTTGGGGTTGTTCTTCACGGCCAACTCGAGCTTCTCGGTCCCCTCGCTCTTCCCCTGCTTGCGCAGCAGGTTGCCGAGACCCGTCAGCGCCTCGACGTACTTGGGATCCATCCGGATGGCCGTCTCGTACTCCACGCGCGCGCTGTCCGGCGCGTTCATGCGCTCGAGCGCGGAGGCGATGTAGTAGTGGGGCTTTGCGCTGTTGGGATCCAGCTTCTGGGCCTTGGTGAACGTCTCCAGGGCGACCTGCGCCTTCCCGTCCTTGAGTTCGGCCACGCCCTTCCTGATCAGCTCGGTGGAGGTCAGCGCCCACCCCGCCGCCGCGAAAAACGTGACCCCGAAGACGAGAATCGCGGGGATGAGACGACGCGGGACCGATTTCACTCTGCCTCCTCTGCGGTACGAACGATTCGAACGGGAACGGTGGCGGGAACGTAGCCGAATCGCGCCACGATCGCCTGTCCGTCGATTCCCGAGATGAACGTGATCCACTCCGACGCCGTCTCGCGCGGCTTTGCCGGCGTGGCGAGCGCGACGCTCCGCATCAGTGGATAAGCACGGCGGAGCAGCGTTTCCCTCGCGAGCGGGACGGCCGGCAGCCCCTTCGCCGGCGCCACGCTCAGGACGCGGACGCGAGCATCGACGAACGGGCGCGAGACGCATCCGATCGCGTTGGCGTGCGAGGCCACCGCGTCGACGATCTCGCTCTCCGTGGGCGGCGCGTACACGGTCGGCGCGTAGGGCGCTCCGCCCAGGAGCGCCTGGCGCAGGTATTCGTGGAGGCCCAGCCGCGGGCCGGCGGTCAGCGCGATCACTTCGCCGCCGCGCTTCCATCCGAGCGGCGCCCATCGGGTGATCGCGCCCGAATAGACGGCGCCCAGCTCGGGGCGGGAAATCTGCTCGAGCGGACACGACGGATGCACGATCACCGCGACGGCGTCCCACGCGATGGGAAACGCCTGGAGCCCGTCGCGGCGAACCGCGGCTTCGACCTCCGGGTCGGTGAGATCGCGCATCAGCACGGACATGTCCACGTCTCCATTGACGAGCTGCTCCATTCCCTCGGCCGAGCCGTTCGAGACGACGCGGATCGAGTCGGCGCCCGGATACCGCTCGCGGAAGGCCAGAATCTCGGCCCGAAGCAGCGGCCCGACGTACTCGGCGCCGGCGACAACGATCGGTGTGGAGGGGGGTTTGTCGCGCGGCGGGGATGACCTGGTGCAGCCTCCGGTTCCCATGGCGGCGAGCACCAGAGCCGCCGCGAAAAACCGGACGCCGAACGCCCGGTCGACACCACGCACGAGTCCAGAGTATCCGTCCGTCGAACCCCTGTCAACGCCGTCACTTCCTGTTGTCGCGGCGGCGGAGCGGCTTCGGGGGGCTCCTACGATCGAAATACCCCGACGGGGCACGGTTGATTCCCCCCGAAACGCACCGCGCACCGAAAGAGGCGGGGAACGTAGTCGAGGGGATGGGGGGTGTCAACCGAAAAGCGCCCGGGGAGTTACCGCGCCGGCTTCAAGCCCTGCCGGGCCCCTTCCCGCCGTCAGCGGAGGAGGGTGATCTTCGCGGTCCCGCGCGACGAGCCGTGCGTGAGGCGGAGGAAGTAGATGCCGCTCGGAAGCTCCCGCCCCGACCGGTCGCGACCGCTCCAGAGAATCCGCATGAGGCCGCCCCGGCCGTTGTCCGCGCCCTCCGTGACGAGCCCGACCCAGCGCCCCCCCGCGTCGTAGCAGTCGAGGCGATAGCGCCCGGGCCCGCCGGACGCCAGGGTGAAGCGGACCTCCGTGCGCGGGTTCATCGGATTGGGCACGATGCCGGTGATCCGGTCCGAGACGGGCGCCGCGCCGATCTCGGCCACGGCGGTAAGACTGGGCTGGAAGAGGCGCCGATCGCTCCACGGGGAGGCTTGTCCCTCCGGGTCGACTCCGCGCGCGGCGAGCCAGGTCGGCGCCGTCGGCGTCGGGGTCACCTCGAACGAGGAATCGGGGCTGCCCGTGTC
>JANLXD010000504.1:0-4204 GCA_031364935.1 Candidatus Eiseniibacteriota bacterium | reverse complement strand
AAGCCGATCATCGGCTGCGAGGTCTACGTGGCGCACGGGGGACGTGCGGAGAAATCCCGCGGGCCCGACGGGAAGGGCGCGTACGACCACCTGGTGCTCCTCGCGCGAAACCGGGACGGCTACAAGAATCTCATGAAGCTCTCGTCCCTCGGCTTCACCGAGGGCTTCCACTACAAGCCGCGCGTGGACAAGGAGCTTCTCGCGCGGCACGCGTCCGGGCTGCTCTGCCTGAGCGCCTGCCTCCGCGGCGAGGTGCCGCAGCGCGTGGTGGCCGGGGACATGGCCGGGGCCAAGGCCTCCGCCGCGTGGTATCGGGACCTCTACGGCGCCGAGAACTACTTCTTCGAAGTGCAGGACCACGGGATTCCCGACGAGCGGACCGCGGCCGAGGGGCTGGTCCAGCTCGGGAAGGAGATGGGCATCCCGGTGGTCGCCACCAACGACTGCCACTATCTCGCGCGCGAGGACGCCGAGGCGCACGAGGTGCTCCTCTGCATCCAGACCGGGAAGACGATGCTCGACCCCGACCGCTTCCGCTTCGCCACCGACCAGCTCTACGTGAAGTCGGTCGAGGAGATGGAAGCGCTCTTCGGGCACGTGCCGGACGCGCTCCGGAACACGCTGGTCGTGGCGGAGCGGTGCGAGCTCAAGCTGGACACCGAGCGGGTGCAGCTCCCGGCGTTTCCGCTCCCTCCCGAGATCGACAGCGAGGAGGCGTATCTGAGGCGCCTCGCGGCGGAGGGGCTGGTCCGCCGCTACGGTGACGCCGCGCAGGACGTGCACCGGACGCGCCTCGCCTACGAGCTGGACACGATCTGCACGGTGGGTTACGCGCGCTACTTCCTCATCGTGCGCGACTTCACCGACTACGCGCGCTTGAACGGCGTGGCGGTGGGTCCCGGGCGCGGCTCCGCGGCCGGCAGCATCGTCTCCTACTGCCTCGGCATCACCGATATCGACCCGATCCGGTTCGACCTGCTCTTCGAGCGCTTCCTGAACCCCGAGCGGGTCAGCATGCCGGACATCGACATCGACTTCTCGTACGAGTCGCGCCAGAAGGTGATCGACTACGTGGTCGGGAAGTACGGCCGCGAGAGCGTCAGCCAGATCATCACGTTCGGGACGATGGCGGCCCGCGCGGTCGTCCGGGACGTGGGACGCGCGATCGGCATGTCGTACGCGGACGTGGACAAGGTCGCGAAGATGGTGCCGGGCGATCTGGGGATGACGCTCCCGAAGGCGATCGAGATGGTGCCCGAGCTGCGTCTGCTGCCGCAGCAGAGCGAGACCCATGCGCGTCTCCTCCGCTGCTCCTTAGCGCTGGAGGGGCTGGCCCGCCATGCTTCCACGCACGCGGCGGGCGTCCTGATCGCGCCCGGTCCGCTGATGGATTATGTCCCGGTCTACCGCTCCCCCAAGGGGGACTTCACGACGCAGTTCGACATGAACTCGCTCGAGAAGGTTGGGCTCTTGAAGATGGACTTCCTCGGGCTCCGCACGCTAACCGTGCTGGAGCACGCGACGGCGCACGTGAAGGCGGCCACCGGCGTCGCCATCGACCTCAAGTCGATCCCGCTCGACGACCCGGCCACCTACGAGCTGTTGAGCAAGGGACAGACGGTCGGCGTCTTCCAGCTCGAGTCTTCGGGAATGCGCGAGCTGTTGCGGAAGCTGATGCCCGACACGTTCGAGGACATCATCGCCATCAACGCCCTCTTCCGCCCCGGCCCCATCCAGAGCGGCATGATCGACGACTTCGTGAAGCGGAAGCATGGAAAACAGAAGGTCACGTACATGCATCCGGCGCTCGAGGCCATCCTGAAGCCGACGTACGGCGTCATCGCCTATCAGGACCAGGTGATGCAGGTGGCGAACCGGCTCGCCGGCTTCACGCTGGCGCAGGCCGACCTCCTCCGGCGCGCCATGGGGAAGAAGAAGCCCGAGGAAATGGCGCGCATGAAGGAAGCGTTCCTGGAAGGGTGTGAAGCGCGGGACGAGCCGAAGAAGAAGGCCGGAGAGGTCTTCGACCTGATGGAGAAGTTCGCGGGCTACGGTTTCGTTCGCGCCCACAGCGCGGCCTACGCGCTCCTCTCGTACCAGTGCGCGTACTTGAAGGCGCACCATCCGGCCGCCTACCTCGCCGCGTCGTTGACCAGCGAAGTGGGGGACACCGACCGCATCGTGGCCCTAGTGGAGGAAGCGCGGCGCATGGGCATCGCCACCCTCGCGCCGGACGTGAACCGCGGCGCCGCCGCGTTCACGCTGGAGGGGGAGGCGATCCGCTTCGGGCTCGCGGCCGTGAAGAACGTCGGGCACGGCTCGGTCGAAGCGATCGTGACGGCGCGGACGAAGGGGGGGCCGTTCCTGTCGCTCGCCGATTTCCTGCGCCGGGTCGAGACCGCGGCGCTGAACCGGCGCGTCATCGAATCGCTCATCCAGGCGGGCGCGTGCGACGGGCTGGACGGCGACCGCGCGCAGCTTCTCCAGGCGGTGGGCGACCTGCTCTCTCAGATCCAGGAGCGCGCCCGCGGAGTGGCGAAGCATCAGGAGAATCTCTTCGGCGCCGACGCCACTCCCGTTGCGGCCGATCCGCCGCTCCCCCTGGTCGCGCCGTGGGGTCTCGACGAGCGGCTCCGGCGCGAGAAGGACGTGCTCGGATTCTACTTCTCCGATCACCCGCTCGCCGCCTATCGGCACATCATCGAGGCTCGTGCGACCCATTCGACCGACCGCCTCCGCGAGTGCCGCGAGGGGCAGGACGTCACGCTGGTCGGCCTGGTCGCCGCGATGAAGCCGCACGTGGACCGGAACAAGCGACCCATGGCCTTCGTGACCATCGAGGATCTGCGCGGGAGCGTCGAGACGACGCTCTTCGCCGATCTCTTCGAGCGGAGCCGCGGAGCGCTCGCGCCGGGAACGGTGGTGGAGGCCCGGGGACGCGTGAACGTGCGCGAGGACGCCGAGCCGAAGATGGTGCTGACGGCCATCCGGCCCGTGGCGCCTCCCGGCGAAGGGGGACCGATCCAGGTGACCCTCGACTTCGGCCCGGCGGGCTCGTCGGTGTCCCTGGAAGAGATCCGGTCGCTCCTGGTTCGCCATCCCGGGGAAAGCCCCGTATACTTCCGGGTTCCGGGGGCCATGGGCGGAACCGCGACGACCATCCGCGCGCGCCGCCTCCTCGTGGCGCCGACCGAGGATCTGCTCGCCGCGCTCCGCGAGCGGCTCGGCCCCCACTCGGTCACGGTGACGGGACCGGCCGCCGCGCCCGACGCCGGGGCGGCAGGCGGCGAGGATGCCCGTCCGGAGGTCGTTCCTTTCTGAGACGAGGGAAAGCACCCGTGAACGGAACCTGGCTCGACTTCGAGAAGCCAATCCTGGATCTGGAGCGGCGCATCCAGGACGCGCGCGGTCTGGCCGACGAGGGGAACGCGGCGGCCCAGGAAGAAGTTCGCCGCCTGGAGAAGAAGGCCGACAAGCTCCGCCAGGAGATCTACTCCAAGCTGACGCGCTGGCAGCGGGTCAAGCTCGCGCGCCATCCGCGCCGCCCGTACACGCTCGATTACCTGAAAGTCCTGGCGCCCGACTTCGTCGAGCTGCACGGCGACCGCCGCTTCGCCGACGATCCCGCCATCGTCGGCGGACTCGCGATCGTGGACGGGCTGCCGCTGGTGATCGTGGGGCACCAGAAGGGGCGCGACACCAAGGAGAACATCTACCGCAATTTCGGCATGGCGAATCCGGAGGGGTACAGGAAGGCGCTCCGCCTGATGCGCCTGGCCGCGAACTTCGGAATCCCCATCGTCACGCTGGTCGACACGCCGGGCGCCTACCCGGGGCTGGGCGCGGAGGAGCGCGGACAGTCGGAAGCGCTCGCGCGGAACATTCTCGAGATGGCGCACCTCCCGGTCCCGATCGTGACCGTGGTGATCGGCGAAGGGGGATCGGGCGGGGCCCTGGCCATCGCGGTGGGAGACGTCGTGATGATGCTCGAGAACTCGATCTACTCCGTCATCACCCCCGAGGGGTGCGCGGCCATCCTCTGGAAGGACGCGAGCAAGGCGGAGCAGGCCGCGGAGGCGCTGAAGCTGACCGCCCAGGACCTGCTCGAGCTGAAGGTGATCGACGAGGTGATCCCCGAGCCGGTGGGGGGAGCGCACCGCGACGCGGACGAGAGCGCGCGGCGGGTGCAGGAAGCCATTTTGCG
>JANLXD010000475.1:0-11815 GCA_031364935.1 Candidatus Eiseniibacteriota bacterium | reverse complement strand
AAGCTCCTCGAGAAGCAGAAGGAAGGGAAGCAGCGGATGAAGCAGGTCGGCACGGTCCGGATCCCCCAGGAGGCCTTCCTGGCCGTGCTCCGGGTGGAGCGGTAGCCGCTTGAAAAGGAGAGACACCGGCATGACCCCAGCAACGACGGCCGCCGCGGCACGGGCCCGGGCTCGAAGCAAGTCCACGCTCCGCGAGTACCTCGAGGCGATCATCCTCGCGGTGGTGCTCACCATCGTCATCCGCGGGCTCGTCGTCCAGGCGTTCCGCATTCCGACCGGCTCCATGGAGGACACGCTCGTCGCGGGCGACTTCCTCTTCGTGAACAAGATGGTCTACGGCTCGGAGATCGACATCGGTCTGGGAGGCGAGCGCTTCTTCTACTACCGCTTCCCGGCCATCCGGGAGCCGAAGGCCGGCGAGGTGATCGTCTTCCGCTATCCCGAGGATCCCTCGCGCGATTTCATCAAGAGGTGCGTGGCCGTCGCCGGTCAGCAGGTGGAGATCCGGGACAAGGTGCTCTACGTGGACGGGAAGGCGCGGGAGGAGCCGTACGTGGTGCACAAGGATCCGCGGATCATTCCGCGGGAGACGAAGCCGCGCGACAACTTCGGACCGTACGTGGTCCCGCAGGGGCACCTCTTCATGATGGGGGACAACCGGGACAACAGCCACGACAGCCGCTTCTGGGGCGCGCTGCCGCGCGACCTCGTGAAGGGGAAGGCGATGTTCCTCTACTGGTCGTGGGATCCCGACCGCCGCCTCCCGCGTCTCGACCGCCTCTTCCGACCGGTGCGCTGACGCGATGCCCCAGGCCATGGAATTCGGCCTCTACGTCCACCTGCCCTACTGCCGGAGCCTCTGCCCCTACTGCGCCTTCTCCAAGGCGGCGCTCCATCACGCCGAGCCCGAGCGGCTCCTCGCCGCGCTGGAGCGCGAGCGGTCGCTCGCCGCTGAGGACGCGCCGGACGCGTGGAGAGGGAACCGTCCACGGACCGTGTTCGTGGGGGGCGGAACACCCACCGCGCTCGATCCCAAGACCCTGGCGCGATTCCTCGGCTGGATCCGCGCCGAGTTCGATCTGTCGCGGATCCGCGAGTGGACGGTGGAGGCGAATCCGGAAGGGCTCACGGACGAAAAGCTCCGCCTGCTGCGCGACGGCGGTGTCCAGCGGCTGAGTCTCGGCATCCAATCGTTGGAGCCCGGCGTGCTTCGCACCCTGGGGCGGATCCACAGCGCGGCGGGCGCGCTCGAGGCGATCGGGCGGGCGCGGGCCGCGGGGTTCACGAACCTGTCCGTGGATCTGATGGCCGGCGTGCCGGGCGAGACGCCGGAAGGATTCGCGCGCGGGATCGCGGAAGTGATCGGCCGCGGCGTGGCACACGTCTCGCTCTACGCGCTCCAGGTGGAGCCCGGCACCCCGTTCGCGGCCAAGGCCGCGCGCGGGGCGCTCGCGGCGCCGCCGGACGACGTCGCGGCCGAGCGCTACGAGATGGCGGGGCGGCTTCTATCCGAGGCGGGTTACCGGCGCTACGAAGTGTCGAACTGGGCGCGGCCGGGATTCGAGTCGCGGCACAACGAGGGATACTGGATGCGGCGCCCCTACCTGGGACTGGGACCCGGCGCGCACTCCTTCGACGGCGCGCGGCGGTGGGGCAACGAGGAGAACGTGACGCGCTATTTCGAGATTCTGGAATCGGGACTGCTGCCGCGTGACGATGTCCGCGAAGTCGCGGAGGCGGAGGCGCGAGAGGAAGCGGTGTTCCTCGGCCTCCGGCGCGCGCGCGGGCTCAAGCGAAGCGTGATCGAGCGAGCCGCTCCCGGCGCCGCCGACGGCTGGGTCCGCTGGGCGGAGGCCGCCGGCGCCGTCCGACGCGACCTGCCGGGTCGGATCCGCCCCACGGAGCGCGGCCTGATGACGGGCGTCGAGGCCGCCGCGGAGCTCTTTGCCCGCGGGGCACGCGGGGCACGCGCCGCCGCGGCCGGAGGGCGGGGGCGTCTTGACAGCGTTCCGGAGCATTGCTAGGGTTCGCGAGGTTGGCACTCTCATGTCGAAAGTGCTAACGAAGGAGCGCCCCCGATGAAATCACCCGAGCTGGACCCGCGGCTGAGCCGCATCCTCACGTTCGTGGTCGAGAGCCACGTCTCGAGCGCCGAGCCAGTCGGCTCCCAGTACGTGCGCGCCGCCTATCACCTGAGCATCTCCCCCGCGACGATCCGTGGCGCCATGCGCGAGCTGGAAGAACTGGGGCTTCTCCGCCATCCCCACACCTCCTCCGGGCGCGTCCCGACCGAGGCCGGCTACCGCCATTACGTCGATCACCTCATGCGGCGGGAGCCCATTCCGATCGGCACCCGCCGCGCGCTGGACGAAGCCGCCGACCGGGCCCGCCTCGAGTCGCGCTCCGGCGATCTGCCTCCCACCCTCGCGCGCGCCTCGCGCCAGCTGGCGCTGATGGCCGTGCGAAGCCGGGAGGATGAGTCGGTGGATCGGGTGAATTTCGCGGCGCTGGAAGGGGGCCTGGTCGTGGTCGCCGTCGGCGTGCTCGACGGAGACGTGGCCACCGCCACGTGGCGGCCCCGAGCGACTCCGGCCTCGGCTGTCTTGAGGCGCGCGGAGTCGTGGGTGCGCGAGCGGCTGCCCGTGGCCGGGCCCGCGGGTCTGGATGCGCTGGCCCGCGTGGCCGACACCGCGGCGCCGCTCGATGTCGCGCCGTTTCTGGAAGACGCGCTGGCCGAGGCGTCCCGGCTTCTCTCGACGCGCGAGAAGCCCGCCGTCCGCGTGGACGGCGCCGACAACATCGCGTCGCAGCCCGAGTTTCAGGCGCCTGGGCAGCTCCGGCCGCTCGTATCCCTGCTCGCAAATCAGGAATCGCTCGCCCGGACGCTGGACGCGTTCTCGGACGAGGTCACGCCGCGCGTCGTCATCGGGAGCGAAATCGCCTCTCCCGAGATCCGCGCGTGCGCCATCGTCGGAATGGGCGTGGTCGTGGGCGGGAGGAGGGGAGTCATCGGCGTGATGGGCCCGGTTCGGATGCCCTATCGCCGGGTCATCTCCCTCGTCACCTACGTTGGACGTCGCCTTCTGGGAGCATCGACATGAAAGCCAAGCGCGAAACCACGACCCACGAGCACGACCGGCCGGACGAAGGCCCGTCCGAGGGTGGGGAGGGCGTCGACGCGGGTTGCGGTGACCCGTGCGACGATCTGGGCGGAGATCCCGAGAAGCTGATGCCCGAGCTGGAGAGGCTTCGCGCGCGCGAGGAGGAGTTGCTCCGCGCGCTCGCCGAGATGACCAACGTGCAGCGCCGCCGGAAGCTCGAGAGCGAGCAGACGGTGCTCTACGCCAAGGAGTCTCTGGTGCGCGAGCTATTGCCCGTGCTCGACGACTTCGACCGGGCCCTCGCCGCCATGCCTGGTGGGCCCGGGGACCCCGTGCGCGCCGGCATCGAGCTGGTGCGGGAGCGCCTCATGAAGATTCTCGAGCGCGAGGGCATCGGGCCGATCCGCGCCGAAGGTCAGCCGTTCGACCCTAACCTGCACGACGCGATCGGGGAGCGCGCGACGCCCCCAGGGACCAAGCCCGGCACCGTGCTCGAAGTGGCGCAGCCGGGCTACATGATGCGCGACCGCGTGCTCCGTCACGCCAAGGTCATCGTCGCGGGTCTGCTCCATGAGAAGGAGCGGAACCAGGCGTGAGCACGGTCCGTGATTACTACGAAGTGCTCGGCGTCGAGCGCACCGCCACGCCCGACGAGATCAAGAAGGCCTACCGACAGCTCGCGCTCAAATTCCACCCGGACAAGAACCCGGGGGACAAGCAGGCCGAGGAGCGCTTCAAGGAAGTAGCCCAGGCTTACGAGGTCCTCTCCGATCCGGAGAAGCGCTCCCGTTACGACCGCTTCGGGCATGCGCCGCAGGGCGCGCCCGGCGCCCCCGGCGGCGGGGGCGGATTCGAGGACATGGCGGGGTTCGACCTGGCCGACGCCCTCCGCGCGTTCATGCGGGACTTCGGCGGCGGCATGGGCGGCTTCAACGAATACGACGACGAGGGGCAGGGGCCCCGCCGCGTGCGCGAGCGGCGCGGCAACACGCTGGAGATCCGGCTGCCGCTCACGCTGGAGGAGATCGCGACCGGCACCGAGAAGCGCGTCAAGGTGCGGCACATGCGCGTCTGCAAGACCTGCAAGGGAACGGGCGCCAAGGAGGGCACGGCCCGAAAGACCTGCCCCAAGTGCAACGGCTCGGGCCAGATTCGTCAGGTGCAGCGCTCCATCTTCGGTCAGCTGATCAACGTGACCACCTGCGACCGGTGCCACGGCGAGGGCACGATCGTGGAGAGCCCGTGCGAGGTCTGCGGGGGCGAGGGGCGCGTGAAGGAGCAGAGCGAGATCGTCATCAAGGTCCCCGCGGGGGTATCGAGCGGCAACTTCATCCCGCTCCCCGGAATGGGAGACGCGGGGCCGCGGGGCGGACCTGCCGGCGATCTGATCGCCCACATCCTGGAGGTGGAGCACCCGCTCTTCGCTCGGGACGTCGACGACCTGATCGTCGAGGTGCCGATCAGCATCTCCCGAGCGGCGCTGGGTGGAAAAGTGGAAGTGCCGACGCTCGGCGGAGGGCGCGCCCTGGTGGAGGTTCCGGCGGGAACGCAGTCGGGGCGGCTCCTCCGCTTGCGCGGAAAAGGGCTCAAGAGCCTGCAGCGCTCGGGAAGCGGCGACCTCCTCGTTCGGGTCGTGGTCCACACGCCGGCCAAGTTGACCGACCGCGGGAAGAAGGTGCTCCAGGAATTCGAAACGCTCCCCGAAGCGAAAGCTCCGCCGCCGCGCCGGCCCAGGATGCCGCGCGGCGAGGACTGACCGCCACCGCCGCGGATGACGCGTGCGGGGCGTGTACCCGATTCGCCCTTCTGGGTCGAGCCCGAGTCGGTGGACGCCGCCGGCTCGCGGCTCTCCTTGAGCCCCGAGGAATCGCATCATCTCCTCCGCGTGTTCCGGGCGGCGCCCGGGACCCCGTTCGAAGCGATCGACGGCGCGGGGACGCTCTATCGATGCATGCTCGAAGGCGCGGAGGATGGGGTCGCCGTCGGCCGGATCGAATCACGCGAGACGGACGCACGGGAGCTGCCGGCGTCGATCGCGCTCCTGGTCGGGCTCCCGGACTTCGGCCAGGCGGAGGCGTTGGTCGAGCACGCGGTGCCGTTGGGCGCGACCTCGATCGACTTCGTCGCGGCGGTCCGGAGCGGACGCGAGGCTTTCTCTCCGGTCCGACTCGAGCGGCTGGAGCGGCTGAGCCGTTCGGCCCTCAAGCAGTCGCGGCGCACGCGGAAGCCGGCCCTCCGGTCCTCGGCCACGCTCGAAGAGGCGCTGGCTGCGGTCGGGTCCGCGACGGCTCGGTTCGTCGCCGATCCCGAGGGTGGCGAGGCACTCTTCCTGCCGGACCTGGTGAGTGTCGGGGCGCAACTCATTGTGGCGCTGGCGGTTGGTCCCCCCGGCGGATTTCTTCAGGAGGAAACAGGTCTGCTCCATGCGTCTGGATACCGCCCTATCTCATTAGGACCAAGCCGCTTGGCCACGTCAACCGCCTCCATCGCCCTTCTCTCCCTGACGCGTAACCTCGTTCTCGCGAGCGGGTTGCCCCGAAGTTGACAGAATCAGGCTATCGGGGTATCTTTAGTAGCGTTAGGCGGAGTTTGCCCGACCCATTTTCGGATGTGCCCTGCGGACCTCTAACCGGTCTTGAAGGAGGCGATACATAGGATGCCCGGCATCAGGGTCAAGGACGGCGAGTCCTTCGAGAGTGCCCTTCGCCGGTTTAAGAAGAAGTGTGAGAAGGCTGGAATTCTCGCGGATCTACGTCGACATCAGCACTTCGAAAAACCGAGCGAGCGGAAGAAGCGAAAGCTCAACGCCGCGAAGAGGAAAATGATGGCCCGAATGAAGTCGGCCGATTAGGGTCGTCACACCGAACGTCCAAGCGGGAAATCGGCGCGAGCCGGTTTCCCGTTTGTCTCCCGGGCCGGAATTACCCGACGGCCCCGTACCCCCGGAAAAAGTCGACACTCAATTGAACCAGCGCCCCACCACGGCGCCTCAGGCTCCCGTCGAGCCCATGGATCCGGATCGCACACGGGACCACGCCCTCGTGGTCCTCGAATATCCCGCAGTGCTTCGCGTACTGGCGGGACGGACGCGTTCCGTCCCTGGCCGCGAGCGGCTGCTCGCGCGCGCGCCGTTCCGGGGCCTCGACGAGGCCCGACGCGCGCAGGAGGAGATCGGGGATCTTTTGGCGGCGCACGAGGCGGGCGATCCGCCGCCGACGGTGGCGCCGCCTGATCTCCGCGAAGTGCTGAAGCGGCTGACGACGGAAGGGACGACGCTCCGCGGAGAAGAGCTGTGGCAGATTGCCGGCCTCCTCGATCAGTCGGGGTCGGCGGCGGCCTGGATCCGGAAGCGCCGCGAGGAGGCGCCCGGGCTCACGCGGCTCCTCGGCGGGCTCGACCCGCTGGAGTCGCTCAGGCGCGAATTGACGCGCGCCCTGGATCCGTCCGGCGCCGTGCGCGACGACGCCTCGCCCGAGCTGTCGAAGATCCGCCGCGCCATCCGCTCGCTCCGCGAGCGTCTCGCGTCGCGGCTCGAGTCCATCCTCCGCTCGGCCGGATCGCCCGAGAGCTTCGTCACGCTGCGCGAGGAGCGGTACGTCATCGCGATCCCGGCCTCGAACCGGCGCGCCGTCCCGGGCGCGGTGCTCGGGCACTCGGGCTCGGGGGCCTCGGTCTTCGTCGAGCCGCGCGAAGCGGCCGAGTGGAACAGCGAGCTGGCGGAGCGCGCCAGCGACGAGGCGCGCGAGGTGGAGCGGATCCTGCGCGAGCTGTCCGCGGCCGCGCACCGGCATCACGAGTCGCTTCAGGGGAATCTCGCCGCGCTGGCCGGGCTGGACGCCGCCGAGGCGGTGGTCTCGTGGGCCCGCGAGGCGGACGCCGCGCTTCCGGTCCTGTCCGACGAGCGCCGGCTTCTCCTGCGCGGCGCGCGGCACCCGATTCTCGTGTCCCGCCATCTTCGCGGGGAGATGACCGGGCCGCCGGTGCCGCTCGATCTGGACCTGGACGCCGAGAACCCGGTGCTGCTCGTGACGGGGCCGAACATGGGCGGGAAGACGGTCGCGATGAAATCGGTCGGGCTGATCGCGCTTCTCGCGATGGCCGGGCTCCCCGTGCCGGCCGCGCAGGGCACCACGATCCCGTGGCTTGACCGCATCGTCTGCGACATCGGAGACGAGCAGTCGATCCAGGACGACGTGAGCACGTTCCTCTCACACGTGCGGCGCGTGACCGAGGCGCTGGAGGTGGCGACCGACCGGAGCCTCGTGCTCCTGGACGAGCTGGGCTCGGGCACCGACCCCTCCGAGGGGGCGGCGCTGGGGCAGGCCGTGCTCGAGGCGCTTCTCGCGCGCGGCGCGATGACGCTCGCCACCACCCACCACGGAAGCCTGAAGACCTTCGCGCACGAGACGCCCGGAGTGCGAAATGCGTCGATGGCGTTCGACGAGGACACGCTCCGCTCGCTCTTCCGGCTGGTGGTCGGCGTGCCCGGCGGGAGCCGAGCGATCCAGGTGGCGGCTCGCTTCGGGATGCGGTCCGAGGTGCTGGCGCGGGCGCGGGCGCTTCTCCCGGAAGGGGAGCGCGACCTGAACCGGCTGATCGAAGAGCTGGGGCGTCTTCGCGAGGAGGCCGTCGCCGAGCGGCGCGCGCTGACCGAGACGCAGTCGAAGCTGCGCGAGCGCGAAGGCGAGCTTCGCGTGGCCCGCGACCGGCTGGAGGCGGAGCGGAAGGAGCGGAAGCAGGCCGAGCTCACCGCGCGGCGCGAGCTCCTGCGCCAGCTGGAGAATCAGATCGACGACTACCGGAAGAAAGTCCGCACGGAGAAGAAGGCGAGCACCGAGACGCTCCAGGAGGGACGCGGACTGGTGAAGGAAATGACGGACGCGATCGACGCCGAGACCGAAGCGCCCGGAGCCGCCGACCGGGGCGCGCCGGTCACGGTGGCGCACGAGGGAGACCGCATCTACGTTCCCGCGCTTCGGGCCGAGGGCGTGGTGATCTCGGCGCCGGACAAGGACGGCCGCGTCCGCGTGAAAATCGGCTCGGCCACGGCCGTGCTGCCGCTCCGCCAGCTTCGCTCCTCGGCGGTGGACGCGGGCGGCGCCGCGCGCGGCGGTGAGGGGCGCGACGGTCGCGACAAGCCCGAGGCCCCGTCGTTCACCGGCCCCGACCTGAGCGCGTCGGGAACCGAGGTGGACGTGCGCGGCTTCGAAGCCGACGACGCGGTCCGCGCCGTGGAGCGCTTTCTCGAGGATGCCACGGTCGGAGGGATCCAGATCGTGCGGATCATCCACGGCAAGGGAAGAGGAATCCTGCGCGAGGAGATGAAGCGTTTCCTGGCGCAGAACCAGCTCGTGAAGGAATTCCGCCTCGGCGAGAATCGCGAAGGCGGCGCCGGCGTGACCATCGTGACCCTGGATTCATGACGACCATGATCCCGTCGAGCGATGCGAAAGAGCAGATCCGCGACGCCACCGACATCGTCGCCCTCGTGGGCGAGAAGGTGGCGCTCCGCCGCGCCGGACGCACGTGGAAGGGGCTTTGCCCGTTCCACGCGGAGCGGACGCCCTCCTTCACCGTAAGTCCCGATCGGCAGATGTGGCATTGCTTCGGCTGCGGCAAGGGCGGCGACGTGTTCGCGTGGGTGACCGAGATGGACAAGGTCCCGTTTCCGGAGGCGCTTCGTATTCTTTCGGAGCGCGCGGGGATCGAGCTGCCGCAGCAGGCGCGCGGCCCCGGGGATGCGGCACGCGACCGGCTCTACCAGGCGAACGCGCTCGCCAACGACTACTTCCGCGCGAGCCTGGCTTCCGATGCCGGAAGCGAGGCCCGCGCCTATCTCGTGGGCAGGGGATTCGAGGGCCCGATCCTCGAGACGTTCCAGGTGGGCTGGGCCCCCGTCGGCTGGGACGGCCTGGTGACCACTCTCGGAAAGCTCCTTCCGCTGCCGGTATTGGAAGAGGCGGGCCTGGCGCTCCGCCGCGGCGACGGAACCCGCTACGACCGTTTCCGGAACCGCATCCTCTTTCCGGTGCTGGGCGCGGCGGGCAAGGTCGCGGGCTTCGGGGGGCGCGCGATCGCGCCCGAAGACCAGCCCAAGTACCTGAACTCGCCGGAGACGGCGGTCTACCGGAAAGGGCAGCTTCTCTTCGCCCTGCCTCAGGCGCGCACCCTGATCCGCGAGCGGAAGCAGGCGCTGGTCGTGGAGGGGTACCTCGACGCCATGCGGCTCCACGCGGCCGGCTTCGCGAACGCGGTGGCGACCAGCGGCACGGCCCTGACCTACGACCAGGCGCGGGTCCTGGCGCGATCCGAGCCCGAAACGGTGCTGGTCTACGACGGGGACGACGCGGGCGTCCGGGCGGCCGACCGCGCCCTGGAGCCCCTGATGCGGGCGGGGCTTCCGGTGCGGGTGCTCCTGCTCCCGGCCGGCGATGACCCCGATTCCTTCGTCCGGAAGGAGGGGCCCGCCGCCTTCGGCGGCCTTCTGGCCAAGACGCTGGATGCCGCGGACTTCCTGGCCCGGGCCTTCGTCGGCGCTGGAGGCGCGGGGGGCCAGAACCCGTCCGTGGAGGCCAGGGTTCGACGGTACGTCGAGGTGATCGGCCGCGTGGACGACCCGATCCGCCGGCGCCTTCTGGTACGCCGGGGGGCCGAGGCGTTCGGGCTGGAGGAGCAGGTGTTTCTCGAGGCTTTGGGGAAGCGGAAAGTGGGGGGCGCCACAGCCGCCGTCCGCCAGGCCGTGGAGGCGCCGCCAGGGGCTCAAGTCGGCGCCGCCACGGAGACCCGCACCGCGGACGACACTCCGGCATCCGAGTCTGATGGGGGCGGCTTTTCCAGCCCTCCCGACCCCGTGGAATCCGACCTCGCGGCGCGAGTCCTGACCGAGGATGGCGCGCTGGCCGAGGTGGCCGACCGTGGGGGCGATACCTGCTTCCGGCACGAAGGGCTTCGGGAGCTGGTCCGGCCGTGGCTGCTCGAAGGACGCATCCCCCTCTACGGGGAGCTTCGGGACTTGATGAGCGCATCGGCGCTCGCCCGAGCGGTCCTTGCCGACCATCCCATATCCGAAGAGTCCGAGACGACGGAGGCGTCGCGCCGGGGGGCGCGAGTCCTGATCGAGCGCCTGGAAGAAAGGCGGATTCGCGCCCAACTTCGAGATATCGACCGGGACATCCACTCTGCAGAACGGTCGCACGACGAAGGGTCCCTGGGCCGGCTGATCGCCGAGCGCCGGGATCTGGCAATCAGGTTGCACAGCCGTAATCATCCGGCCGTTTCCTAGAGGAGAGACGAAGATCCAATGAAACGAAAATCGGAAGGGTTGAAGCGGGGAAAGGCAGACGGGAACCGTCTTGTCGAGCTGAAGTCGCTCGCCGGAAAGCAGCACTACCTGCTTCACGACCAGATCGAGACCTTCCTGGACGAGAGCGCCTCGGTCGAGGACATGGACGAGGTTTACATCGCCCTGAACGACCTCAAGGTCGACGTCTTCGACACGCATGAAGAGGCGCAGCAGAAGCTCCGCCTGAAGCGGCGGGAGGAGAAGCGGCCGCCCGAGAAATCGACGCTGCCGCACCCCGTCCGCTACGACGATCCCGTGCGCATGTACCTGCGCGAGATGGGGCGCGTGCCGCTCCTCGACCGCGAAGGGGAAGTCGAGATCGCGAAGCGGATCAAGGCTGGTGAGAAGCAGATCTGCACCGCGCTCTTCCGCTCGGGTCCCATCCTCAAGGAAATCATCTCCTACGGCACGCGGGTGAAGCAGGGGAAGATGCGCGTCGAGGATCTGACCCAGATCGACTTCGGAAACTGGAACCCCGAATTTTCCCCCAAGCGCGAGCGAACCCGAGCCCTGAAGGCGCTCGACAAGATCCGCGTCATGCACGGGAAACACACCAAGCTCCAGGAGAAGCCCATCGGTCGGCTGAAAGAAGAGCTCCGTCTGGCGCACCACGGCAAGATCCGCGTCTCGGACGAGGAGCTGATGTGCGAGCTCTTCACGCTGAACCTGAGCATCCGCCTGATCGAGCGGCTCGCCGAGCGGATCAAGGACTTCTCGCACCAGATCGACCTGGTCGAGAGCGAGTTCACCGATCTCGAGAGGCGCTGGGGCCGGACCGGCGACGAGATCGGGGATCTGGCGAAGCGCGCCAAGAAGAGCCGCAAGGAGGAGCGCCAGGTCGAGAAGGAGAGCGGCCTCACCGCCCAGCACTTCGAGGAGTACGACCACGCGGCCAGGAACGCGCGCCGCAAGGTCCGGAAGATCGAAGAGGAATCGAGGATCACCCGCGACCAGGTGAAAGAGGTCGCGCGGGAGATCCGATCCGGCGAGATCGCCCGCGACAAGGCGAAGCGGGAGATGATCGAGGCGAACGTGCGACTCGTGATCTCGATCGCCAAGCGCTATACGAACCGCGGCCTCGAGTTCCTGGACCTGATCCAGGAGGGGAACAGCGGCCTGATGCGCGCGGTGGACAAGTTCGACTACCGGAAAGGGTACAAGTTCTCGACGTACGCCACGTGGTGGATCCGCCAGGCCATCACGCGGGCCATCGCCGACCAGGCGCGGACCATCCGCGTGCCGGTGCACATGATCGAGGCCATCAACAAGGTCGTGCGCACGTCGCGCCGCCTGGTGCAGGAGCTGGGGCGCGAGCCGACGCCGGAAGAGGTGGCCGCGAAGCTGGCGCTGCCGGTGGACAAGATCAAGAGCG
>JANLXD010000467.1:0-2608 GCA_031364935.1 Candidatus Eiseniibacteriota bacterium | reverse complement strand
AAGCTCCTCTCGAGCCCGCTCGTCCGGGACGACACCGAGTAGCCGCCCGATGAACACCCCCGGCTCCCCGGGCTCCCCGAGCCCCCCGGTCCCGACCAGCACCACCCGCCCGGTGGCTATCTTAGTGACGCACGGCGTGCTGGGACGCGAGCTGGTGCGCACGGTCGAGTCGATCCTGGGGGAGCAGCAGGACGCGATCACCATCAGCAACAGCGGCCTCTCGGCGGACGCCCTGGTGGAGCGGATCGTCGGCGAGATCGAGCGGCTCCCGGACCACGCGCCGGTGGTCCTGTTCAGCGACCTCGCGGCCGGAAGCTGCGGCATCGCGAGCCGGCGCGCCGAGCTGGGAGGCCGCCCGCTCAAGCGCATCGCCGGGGTCAATCTGCCGATGCTCCTCGAGTTCTTCCATTATCGCGACTCCCTGCCATTGGACCTGCTCCTTCCCCGCATGGAAGCCAAGGGGAAGGCCGGAATCATCGTCTTCTAGTGCCCCTGGTCCTCGCGCGCGTGGACGACCGGCTGATCCACGGACAGGTGGCGCACGGCTGGGGGAAGGCGCTCAAGCCGACCCTCTTCCTCGTCGTCTCCGACCCGCTGGCCGCCGATCCCGGGCGCGCCGGTCTCTATCTCTTCGCCGTCCCCGAGGGCGCCGCGGGGCGCGTGATCTCGATCGCGGAAGCGCTCGCGCCCGAAACGCGCGCGGCGGTGGAGCGCGAGCGGACGGTCCTCCTCTTCCCGGGACTGGAAGAGCCGCTGCGGCTGGTCGAGGGGGGATTTCCTCTCGCGCAGCTCAACCTGGGTGGCATGCACCACGCGCCGGGAAGGGAAGAGGTGCTTCCGTACCTCTTCCTCGACGGCGCCGACCGGGAGCGGCTGTCGCGCCTCGCCGCGCGCGGCGTGATGATCGAGGCCCAGGATCTCCCCGCGAACCCGGCGCACGATCTGGCCGATCTGATCTCGAGATGGTCGCCGAGCTGATCCGCGTCTCGCTCCTGGGCGGCATCGTCGCCATGGACCGGGGCGCCGGATGGAGCGTGATGCTGAGCCAGCCGCTGGTGGCTGCCTGTCTCGCGGGGGCGCTCGTGAATCCCGGTCCGGAGTGGGAGCTGTGGGCGCTCCGCGTCCCGATCATGGTGGGCGCGATCCTCCAGCTTCTCCTCACCGACCCGGCGCTTCCGGCGGCGCACCGCCCGCGCGACACGGCCACGGCGGGCGTGGTCGGAAGCGCGGTCGCGCTGCTCGGCCTGCCGCGGCTCCACCCGTCGCTCGCGGTCTCGGCCGGAGGAATCCTCTGGGTGGTCATCGGAGTCGCCGCAGGTCTCCTGTCGGCCGTGCTGGGCGGATGGTTCGCGCGGTTGAACCGCGTGGGCTCCGCCGCTGTGGCGCGTGCCGACGAACTGGCCCAGTCCGGGCAGGCGGACCGGTTCGAGCGGCTCTACTGGGGCGGACTCGTGCGCCTGTTCCTCGTCGGCGCGGCCTGGGCCTGGGGCGGGACGATCCTATTTCTGTGGGCCGCGCTCACGTGGCTTCCGAAGATCGCCTCGGCGCTGACGGCGCGCCGGGCCGGGGTTCTCTTCGCGACGCTCCTCGGCGCCGCCGTCATCACCGCGTGGAACGCCCACGTCCGCGGCAGGAGCCGCGCGACGCGGTGGGCCGTCTTAGGCGCGCTCGTGACGGTTTTCGTGCTGCGCGGCCTGGGGAGCCTGTCGCCGTGAGGCGCATCTTTCCGCGGGCCGACATCGCGCGCGCTGCCGCGCGCTGCTTCCACATCCAGGCGCTCTTGAATCCGGAGCGGATGCAGGGACTGGGCTTCGGCTTTTCCATTCTCCCGCTTCTGCGCCGCCTGTACGCGGAGCCGGCGGAATTGGGAGCGGCGCTGCGACGCCACCTCGCCTACTTCGCGACCCATCCCGTGCTGGCCGGCTTCGTCGTGGGCGCGGCCGCTCGGCTCGAGGAGCGCCGCGCCGCGGGGGAGCCGATTTCCGACGAGACGATCGACGCGACGAAGCGGGCGCTCGCGAGCCCGCTCGCCGCGATCGGGGATCCGCTCTTCTGGGTCACGCTCCGGCCGCTCGCGGGCCTGGCCGGAGTGCTCGCGCTTCTTCTCATCCCGCCTCCGAACGCGGCGATGCCCGATCTCAGGGTGCTCCTCTGCCCCCTCGTCGTTCTTTTGACGTACAATGCCGTCGCGCTGCCGTACCGGTTCACCGGTGTGGCGCGCGGATACGCGGACGGCGACCGGCCGGCCGCGCTGCTCCACTCGCTCCAACTCTCCGAACGAAACACGCTGTTCGAGCGCGCGGGAGCCTTCGCCTTCGGAGCGTTCCTCGTGATCGCGGGTTCCAAGCTGGACGTCGGCGCGTCGGCCGGCGGCGGTATCGGACTGCAGCGGACTCTCGTCGTGGCGCCCCTTCTGCTCGGCGGCATCGTGGGGATCGTCGGCGTCTGCGCGTGGCCGGGCCGCCCTGTCGAAGTCGCGCTCGCGGCGCTGGCCGCCGGCGCCGTCATGGCGGCCTGGGTCTAGGGGCGCGCGGCGTGGTCGAACAGACGGTGGTGATCCAGAACAAGCTCGGGCTCCACGCGCGCGCGTGCTCCGTCTTCGTCAAGG
>JANLXD010000463.1:0-10655 GCA_031364935.1 Candidatus Eiseniibacteriota bacterium | reverse complement strand
CGCTGCGGGGGCGAGTCGGTGAGCGCGCCGAGACGCTCGAGGGAGAGCGCCAGGTGCGCGCCCCGCTTGCTTCCGGCGACCGCGTGGATCTCGTCCACGATCACGGTGCGCACGGTGCGGAGGATCTTCCGCCCCCCTCCGCTCGTGAGGAGGATATAGAGCGACTCCGGCGTGGTGACCAGCACGTGCGGCGGACGGCGCCCCATCGAGGCCCGCTCGCTGGACGGCGTGTCGCCGGTCCGGACCAGGACGCGCACGGACGGGAAGGAAGCGTCGAGCAGGGTCAACTCGGCGAGCGGCGCCTGGAGGTTTTTCTGGACGTCGTTGCTCAGGGCCTTGAGCGGCGAGACGTAGAGGACCTGCGTCTCGTCGGGGAGCGCATCTCCCTGGCGCAGGAGTCCGTCGATCGCCCAGAGGAACGCGGCGAGCGTCTTGCCCGACCCGGTCGGGGCCGCGATCAGCGTGTGGCGTCCCGACTGGATCCGGGGCCACCCCTCGGTCTGCGGGGGAGACGGCGCGCCGACTCGCTCCGAGAACCAGCGCGCGACGGCCGGATGAAACGGAGCGAGCGGGAGCGCGCTGGTCTCGGTGGCGGTGTGGAGGGACATGGGGAAATTGTATCAAAGGAGGGGCAGTCGTCGGAGAGGTGCCGGCGTGCTGCGGAGAGAAGGCGGAAATCCGGCCGCCGCGGGGGCGGCCGGATCCGCTAATTGTGGCTCAGTTTGCCGCTCTGGCTCAGCTTCGCTTGACCTCGAAATCCTTGGTCCCCGCGGAAGCCCCATTCAGGAAGACTTCGACTTTGTATTTTCCGATCGGCAGCCCGGCCGGCTTGGTGATGTGGAATTCGGTCGCCGCTTCGCCGTTCGGCGCGATCGTCCGGACCGATTCGTCCACGATCTGCCCGTCCTGGTAGGTCCACACCGTCTTGATCTCGGCCGACGGCGCGCTGCCGTTGGTGACGACTGTGGCGTAGACCGTCTCGCCCGGCGTGAAGGCGTCGGACTGATCCGTCACGCGGTTGTCGGCCCCGACACCTTTTCCGAGGTCGATGTGCGCCACCTCGACCGGTTGGCCCTGGGTCTGGGTCGTAGCATCGCTGCTGGTCTCCGTCTGGGCGGCCTTCTTCTGGCAGGCAGTTACGCCCACGGCGGTCATGAGGCAAAGGGCGACGATCGTCACCCTGATCGAACTGTTCTTCATCGCAATCTCCCTTTCGGTGTCCCGGTTCACGGGAGCCGCAGCGTCTGGCCCGGATGAATCAGATCCGGGTCCTCGATTTGGTCTCGGTTGGCTTCGAAGATCTTCCGCCATTCACCTGCGTGACCATAGTGTCTCTCGGCGATCTCCGACAGCGTGTCACCCTTGCGGACGACGTAGGTCGTGTCCCTTCCGGGGACGGACGGGGCCGTCGAGGACGAGCCGCTTCGAACGTCGGAGAAGTCCGGCTTGGGATCGGCGTTCGTGGGAGAGCTCTTTTTCGAATCCGTCATGTCTATACCTCGCCACATTGGGTCAAGTTAGCCCCGCCGATTCGGCGGGGCAGGCTACGGGAATGGAGCATCGCCTGTGCCACCCCGACCGCTTCCACGGGGGAAGGACATTCTTCCATGGCACCGGCGAGATCCCAGGGCACGGGCTGGGACCCGGTCCACGTGTGGTCCAGGTCATGGCCGCCCACGTCCACCTTGCGGTCGTGCATCCAGCCGTGTAAGATCTTGGAAATGTTGGGGATTACCGGAAAGAATAACTACGTATTCGTACCCGAAATGCCGAACCGCAGAGGTACGCGAACCATCTCAATGGGGAGCGCCAAGATGGCGCCTCCAATCCAACCGTAGAAGTCGAATGCCCTTTAATACCAAGCACTTGCGAGGTTATCGCATGTTCCTCAGCCTGAAATCACTGCGGGCAGCGGGTCTGTCGCTTCTTCTCACGGCGTTTGCCACGGCTGGATTCGTGGTTACCGACATGGCTCGCGGCGAGTCGACCAAGGGAACCATGCAGAATTCCGCACAGGTCGCTTTGGGCCCTTCCCTGCAATCTCCGGGCGATGCTCGCGCCGATGCGCGCAGGGTCCCCGCGGCGTGGCTGGGTCGCTCGGGCCAGCTCCGCGCGGTCATCGATACGCCTGAGTCCCTTCGGCGGGTCGTGGCCAGGGAAATCGCGGACGTGCCGGAGATGATCGCCTCGCCGGGGCTTCATGACCTGGGTATGGTCACCCCCCAGGGGGCTCCCTTTTACGTGGTGTCCCTCCTTCCGTACGGCGCGAAGAAGGGGAACTCGCTCCGCGGCTACCATGTCGGAAGCTGGCCGAAGAATGCTCCCAAGAATGCGCCGGCCGCCCGCTACGCGCCTCCCGCGGGCTTCATCGAGGTGACACAGGAGAACGCGGCGACCCCGGTGTCGTCGCACTTCAAGCTCGAGGACTTCCTCACGCATGATCAGGGCGGGGTATGGCCCAAGTTCCTCGTGCTGAAGCCCCGTCTTCTCGACAAGCTGGAGCTGATCTCGACCGCACTGGCGCAGCGTGGACTCCCGAGCCGACTGCACGTGATGTCGGGCTTCCGGACGCCTCAATACAACGAGCAGGGCGTCGGAGAAAAGGGCGGGCGGGCCAGCAAGAGCCGGCACATGTACGGCGACGCGGCGGATGTGTTCGTGGACGAGGACGGCAACGGCGCGATGGACGACCTGAACGGCGACGGCCGCGCGACGGTGGCCGACGCGCGGGTGCTCTTCAACGTGGCCGAGAGCGTCGAAGCGGCGCACCCGGACCTAGCGGGAGGGCTGTCCCCCTACAGCGCCAACTCGGCCCACGGCCCGTTCGTCCACGTGGACGCGCGCGGCACCAAGGCTCGCTGGTAGCCCAGTAGCCTAGAGCCCAATAGGCTATTAGAGCCGCACACCCTCGGGCATTGCTTCGTCGATCAAGACGGCGGTAAGGCGCGTCCAGTCCGGCGCTCCGATACCGCCGTTTTTCGTTCCCTCGGTCGTCGCCAGCCGGAGCAGGGCCGCCGAGGTGTAGGCCGCGAGGCGATTGGGGCGAACAACACCGCCTCCCAGATAGCCGGCCCGCAGAGCGTCGGAGCGCGCCGGCGCCAGCCGCACGGATGCTCCCCGCTTCAGATCGGCGAGGATGATATGGGCAATCAGCGACGCCAGATCGTACTCGGGCTCGCCGAAGGAAACGTCGTCCAGGTCGACCAGCCCGATCCCGTCCGCGCCGAAGATCACCTGCCCCGGATGAAGCTGGCGGTGAATGACCGACGGCGCCCGGGCCACGCCGGCGTCCTGGGCCAGGTCCGTGCGCAGCGAGGCGCACCCCTCCCGCAGCCTTTCTCGGAGTCTCGGCTCCAATCCCGTGGCCAGTCCGCGCTCGACATCGTCCAGGCACTGCACTTCCGACTGGGCGTCCCAGCGTCCGAAGGAGGGGCGGTCGGCGCTTCGCGCGGACGGTCCCGGCGTTCGGATGGTGTGAAAGGAAGCCAGCGCGCGGCCCAGGCGCTTCAGGCTGGCGGCCACGCGGCTTTCGATCGGATCTTCCAGCGTGCTCGAGAGAGGACGTCCTTCGATCCCGGTCATGAGGAGCAGACGGGTCTCTCGGGAGTAGCCGATGAGCACGGGGACCCGGACCTCGGGAGCCGCGGCCGAGCGGAGGAAACGGAGCGTCGGGAGCATGCGCTCGCCGTCGACGCCGCCGCGGTACTGCATCCCATACCAGTAGGTCTCGAACGGCGTGCCGCCGCGCTTCCCGATCACGCGGAAGCGCAGCGTCTTTCTCGCGTCGGGGCGCTCGCCCACGACGTCCACCGACCGGACCTCCCGTACCTGCCAGCCCGAATCGGCGCTCGCGGCCGAGAGGATGCGCGTCGCGCCCGCGAGATCTCCGAGCGGGTCTACGTGGCGTGGGCGCGAGTCGAAACGACTCGTCCCCAACGGCTCGCGTGCTTCGCTTCTCACTTCGCTCAGATTCATGGTCGGCTCCATTTCGTTTGAGCGTCGTGCGGACCGGCTCGTCATCCTTGATCGTCGGGAGATTGCAGCACTACGTGTCATTGCAACCGCTGTGCCACGCGGCGAGGGACAATAGGATCAGCTGGAAACCCCGACCCCGACGCGAGAAGAGGTATTTCCGCAGGCCTCTTTGCGGCGCGCCGCGACCTACGCGATTTCTACAACTTTTACCTTCGGTTGTTCCGCACGGGACACACGCGGCGCGAGATTGGCGGGCCGCGCGACGCAATCTCGCGGAGGGGGCGGATCAGCGAAGCATGGCGTATTCAGGCATCTCGGTTTCCATCTCGGCGCGCCGGTCCGACCGGATCCGCGCGGCGACCTGCGCAATGCCGAGCGTGAGCGCAGCCGCGCCCGCGATACCGACCGCCAATTGAAAACCGGGCGTCCATTCCCCCACTCGCAATCTGGCCCATGGTGGGCGTTGCTCGTCGCGGGCCTCGCTCGGGAACGATCGGCTGGGGCCGGGTGGGCCGTGCGGGGTGAGCCGGTTCACGACTTCGTTGACGCCGCGAACCGAAGAAACCGCGGTGATCAGATCCTCGAGCTCGGTTCTCAAGACAGGACCCCGGAGAGATACGCGTCCGCCTTGGGACTCCACGACGATTGTCTCAGGATTCGAAACGTAACGGCCCACTCGCGCCCGCACGCGCTCGGCCAGTGTGTCGACCGCATCGCGGAGCAGATGAGCCTGGCGGGCTCTTCCGTGATCGGGGTCCAGCGCGTACATGATTCCCAGGCCCATCACAATGCCACGATAGAAGTCGAGAGAGCGGATCATCGGTCCTCCAGTCGCACCAACAAACGAAACCTGCCAACGCTATACTCGTATGGCAGCAACAGGCATGCCCGCTGGGAGCTGGCGCCCGGCCGCGACGACGACGAGCGTTTGGGGCCGATCGTCCGCCTTGTTGGCGCGCCTGCTTGTAACTTTTTCTGCAAAGAGCGTCCGCTTCCGGGCGCCTTTCCCCAGTGTGCGGAGGGTCTGACTGAGCCCGCAGCCTAAAGACTTTTTCCGAGGCCGGACCTTTGACGATTTCCTCTGCCGCCCCGGCAAAGGGCGCGTCGGCTCGCGCCAGGCGGTCCAGCTCACGGGGCAATTCACCCGAGCCGTCTCCCTCGAGCTTCCGATCGTTTCCGCCAACATGGACAGCGTCACCGAAGCGCCCATGGCGCGCGCCCTCGCGCTCGAGGGCGGGATCGGCGTGGTCCACCGCGCGATGCCGATCGAGGACCAGGTTCGCGAGGTGGAGCGCATCAAGCGAAGCCACGGCTGGGTGGTCGAGGAGCCGCTCTGCCTCCCTCGGAGCGCCAGCCTGCGCGAGGCGTGCGACGTGATCCGGCGCCACGGCATCACCGGGATCCTGATCGAGGAGGAGAGGGGTAGCCGCCGGCTGGCCGGGCTCCTGTCGAACCGCGACATCCCGTGGGACAAGGGGCATGACGCCGAGAAGGTCGAGCGCTTCATGACCCCGTTCGAGCGGCTGGTGACCGGCTCGCCCGGGATCTCGCTCGAAGACGCCGAGCGGACCCTCTACGAGCGCCGGGTCGAGAAGCTGCCGCTTGTCGACGGCTCGCGCCGCATCGTCGGCCTCATCACGAAGAGCGACATTCTCCTTTCGCGCCACAGTCCGGGGAGCACCAAGGACAAGAAGGGCCGGCTGCGCGTGGCGGCCGCGGTCGGCGCGAGGGGGGATTTCCTGGATCGGGCCGAGGCGCTCCTCGGCGCGGGCGCCGACGCCCTGGTCGTGGACATCGCGCACGGGCATTCCGAGGTGATGGAGGAGGCAGTCCGGGCGCTCCGGGGGCGATTCCGCGACGCCGAGCTGGTGTGCGGCAACGTGGGGACGGCCGAGGGCGCCGCGTTCCTCCGCGACTTGGGCGCGGCCGGGATCAAGGTGGGAATCGGCCCCGGCCGAGGCTGCCGGACGCGGCTCGAGACCGCCGCCGGCGTGCCGCAGCTCCAGGCCATCCATGAGACCCGGCTCGCGGTCGGGGACGAGGTTCCGATCATCGCGGACGGCGGCATCCGCCATGACAAGGACATCTTCCTCGCGCTCGCCTGCGGCGCCTCGTCCGTCATGCTCGGGAGTCTTCTATCGGGAACCGACGAGGCGCCCGGCCGCGTGATCGAAGACCCGGCCACCCACGAGAAGCGGAAGATCTACCGCGGCATGACCTCCCCGCAGGCCGTATTCGAGGCTCTCTACGACGACGCCGACCCCGCCGAGCTGGACCAGGCGCTCGACACTCCCTCCGAGGGACAGGAGATTCAGGTGCCGTACCGCGGCGCCGTCCGCGACGTCCTCCACCGGATCCGCGGACATCTACGCTCCGCGGTCAGCTACGCCGGAGAAGAGTCGCTCGCGGCCGCGCGCCAGCGCGTTCTCGCCTCTCCCGAACAACAACTGATCCTCCTCTCCGCCGCCGCGCGCAGCGAATCCTTCGACCGCTAAAGTTTTCGGCTCGCTAATTGCGTTCCCTCTTGGTCCGAAGGTCGCGTGGACGCAGCCGTGCACCGGCCCTCGGCGCGACAGCGCAGGGAATGGTCAGGTATCCGCTTCCGATGTAGGGCCTTCCAGCACCAGCGCCACCACCGCCAGCAGCTGCTTCCGTACATAGGCCGTCTCCCGCAACGGAGCGGTTCGGAAGGGATTACATAGGACTCGGTAGAGTCTTCCACTCTCGGAGCGAAGAAAGCGAAATCGGACCCATGAACCTGAACCCGTTTGACAGGCTGCGCTCGCCGCTCCGCTTCCAAGCCGGCGTCTTCTTCGACCGAAAGCTCATCCGGGGCGTCCGGCGCGCCGAGCCGTTGCCCGTCCAGCCGACAGCCATCGAGCCCGTCCCCGCTCGACGGTTTCCCGTCCGTCTGTGGGCGGCGGCCGGGATCGGCCTCGCTCTCTTCGCCCAGTGGGAAATGTCCACGGCCGCGCTCGAGTCCCGGTTCCTCGCAGGCCTGGCTTCCAAGATGGGCTATACGGTCCAGCCCGGAAAGAGCGACCGGATCCATTTCCCGATGGGCGGCCCGTTCGACAAGCGCCTGGGCTATTCGCGACTGCCCGAGTTCACCGACCGCCTGGAGGACCGGGGCTTCGTATACCGTTCCCAGGCCCGGTTCAGCAAGACGCTCGCGTTCGCGACCAGCCTGGGCGTGCCCGCGCCCTACCAGGAGCCCGCGGTCGCCGGTCTGGTTATCGACGGCTCCGGAAATACCCCGCTCTACGACGCGATGGGCTCGCGCCGCACGTTCGCGCGCTTCGAGCAGATCCCGGCCGACGTGGTGAGGAGTCTCATCTTCATCGAGAACCGGGAGCTCGACAAGAACAGTAGTCCCTACTCGAATCCCGCGATCGACTGGAGCCGGTCGGCCCAGGGGATGGTGGTGTACATGGTGAGCCGACTCGGCTTCCCGACGCCCGTCCAAGGCGGAAGCACCCTGGCCGTCCAGATGGAGAAGTACCGGCACTCGCCGAATGGCCGGACCACCTCCGGCGTCGAGAAGCTCCGGCAGATGATCGGCGCGAGCCTCCGCGCCTACCAGAGCGGGCCCGAGACCACCGAGGAGCGGCACCGGATCGTTCTCGATTACGTGAACACGGTCCCGCTCGGAGGAGCGCCGGGGTACGGCGAGGTCTTCGGGCTGGATGAGGGACTCCGGATCTGGTTCGGCGTCGAGCCCGACCGCGTCTACAGCACGCTCGCCAAGCCGAAGCAGACCCGGGCCAAGGCCCGCGCGCTCAAGGAAGTGCTCGCCCTGGTGTGCGCGGTCCGCGCGCCCAGCCGCTATCTCGTCGCCGACCGGAAGGCGCTGGAAGAGCGCGTCGACCGCTACGCGAGGCTCATGGGGGCCCGGGGCGTGCTCGATCCGAAGATGGCGGAGGCGGTGGTCCGGACGCGGCTCAAGTTTGCCGAGGATCCGGGAATCACCCGCAACCACCCGGACAAGGCCACCGTGCTGGTGCGCCGGCGGCTCATCAACATGCTCGCCGTGCACGACCTGTACGAGCTGGACCGGCTCCACCTGAACGTGCGCACCACCATCGATGCAGATCTAGAGCAGGACGTGACCCGTTTCCTCCGCCAGCTCTCCACGCGAGAGTTCGTGGACGCGAACGGGCTCCGGGCGCCGCACCTTCTGGCCGACGGCGACCCGCGCCAGGTCATCTATAGCATGATCCTCCGCGAGCGCACCCCCACCGGTGACGTCGTGCGGGTCCATGCCGACAACGTGGACGGGCCGCTCGACGTGAACGAGGGGACCAAGATGGAGCTGGGAAGCACGGCCAAGCTCCGCACGCTCGTCCACTACTTGAACATCGTGGCCGAGCTGCACGCGTCCCTCCGGTCGTTGCCGGCCGCCGAGCTGGCGCGTCAGGCCGATGCGGCGCGGGATCCGCTCACGCAGTGGGCGGCCTCCCGGATCGCCGAGAATCCGTCGATCACGCTGGAAGCGCTCCTCGCCGGGGCCCTGGACCGGAAGTACTCGGCCAGCCCCTGGGAAGTGTTCTTCACGGGCGGGGGATTCCTGACGTTCGCGAACTACGAGCCGGACGACAACGAGCGGATCATTTCGGTGCGTGAGGCGTCGGTCCACTCCACCAACCTCGTCTTCGTGCGCCTCATGCGCGACCTGGTCCTCTACCACGAGTCGCGGCTTCCGTACGACGCCGCGCTGATTCTCGGCCCGAACGAGTCGCCGGAGCGCACGGCCATGCTGCACGAGGTGGCCCGCGCCGAGGGAACGCCCGAGCAGATGGCCTGGCTCTTCCGCACCAAGAACCGCAGTGCCCAGGACAACCGCCTCCGCGCGCGGATCGAGCGCGACGCGTTCGCCCGCATGACGCCCTATTGGCGGGCGCTCGGCTTCCCGTTCCCGCGCCTCGTTCCCTCCTACGCGACCGCCATCGGCAGCTCCTCCGACCAGCCGTCCGCGCTCGCCGACCTCATGGGGGTGCTGCTGAACGACGGAGTGCGCCGGCCGCCGATGCTGATCCAGCAGATCTCCTTCGCCGACGGGACGCCCTACCAGACCACGCTGGATGCGCCGGCGTCCGGTTCCGGCAACCTCATCATCGCGCCCGAAGTGGCCATGGCCACACGCGGGGTGCTGGGCGCGGTGGTGCAGCGCGGCACGGCGGCGCGGCTCCGCGGCGCCTTCGTCGACTCGACCGGCGCGCCGATCTGGCTGGGCGGAAAGACGGGCACCGGCGACAACCGGTTCGAGACGTACGGCGCCGGCCGGCGGGTGCTCACGTCCCGCGCGGTGAGCCGGACCGCGGCCTTCGCGTTCCTCCTGGGCGACCGCTACTACGGCGTGGTCACCGCCTCGGTGCTGGGGCCCCAAGCCGACCGGTACACCTTCACCAGCGTTCTGCCGGTGGAGACGCTCCGGCTGCTCGCGCCGACGCTGGAGCGCCGCCTGCACCTGGTGGGCGGCTCCGCCCCGGTCGACGACGCCACCGACGAGGAGAACGAGCTGATCGCGACGGGCGACACGGACCCGGGCGTGACGGAGACGACGGTGCCCGCCGCTTCGGCCGGCACCGTGAAGATCGTGCCCGAGCCGGAGTCGCCGCGGCCGGCTGAGTCGCCGCGGCCGGCTGACGATAGCGTCCCGCAGTGGGAATGGATGGAGAACAGCCCGACCGTTCGGAACCCGGCGGAAGGTACGTTCTTCTAGCCGCTCGCCAGCGTGGAGAGGAGCTGGGCGATGAGGGGTGCCTGTCCGGGATTGATCCGGCGCTGGGCCTCGTCCGGAAGGAACCAGGCGCCCCGGTCCACTTCGGGGACCTCGAGCACCCGGCCTGATCCGGGCGGCCACTCCAGATCGAACGTGTTGCTCCGGATCAGCTCCGGATCCACATCCCCCTCGACAGCCCAGGCATGGACGATCTTGCCGCTGGCCTGGCGTACCGGCGCGAGAGCGTGGAAGGGTCCGTCGAGCACGAAGCCGGTTTCTTCCTCGAATTCGCGCTTGGCCGCATCCAGTGGGTCCTCGCCCTCGGCGATTTCTCCCTTGGGAATCGTCCAGGCGCCCAAGTCTTTGTGCTTCCAGAACGGTCCCCCCGGATGCACCAGGAACACCTCGACGGCGTCACCGCGGCGTCGGAAGAGAAGCAGACCCGCGCTGGTCCTAGGCATGCAGAGAATTGTACCCGGACAGTGGACTCGCAAAGCCTCCGTCTGGGGCGCCTGAACCTCCCCGGGCGCCTCGAGGGCGATCCGATGTAGACTGCCGGCGTGAAGCGGGGTAGGGGATTCTGAGGGGCGAGCCGCCGATTCCGCGCGCGCCCGAAATCGTCGTCGTGGGAGGCGGGTTGAGCGGGACGCTCGCCGCCGCGGAGCTGTTGGCTCGCGCGCGGACTTCGCTCCACGTCACCGTCGTCGAGCGATCCGGCACGATCGGCGCCGGGGTCGCGTACGGCACGTCGTGCCCCGACCACTTTCTGAATGTTCGCGCGGCGGGGATGAGCGCCGTGGGGGGCGATCCCGATCATCTCCTCTCGTGGCTCCGCGGCCCCGGCCTGGAAGCCGCGAAGCGGTGGGGAGCGGTCGCGGCGCCTGAGGCGTTCCTGCCGCGCGGCCTCTACGCGGAGTATGCGCGGGCGCGCCTCCGGACAGCGGCCGAGGACGCGGCC
>JANLXD010000405.1:0-2192 GCA_031364935.1 Candidatus Eiseniibacteriota bacterium | reverse complement strand
AAGTGCGCGAGGGTATACATGATGGCGAGCACCCCGCCCGCGAGGAGCAGGAAATATCCGCACATCACGATCCAATGTCCGAGCCACTTGCCGAGCACGATGTCGCGGCGGCGAATCGGCCGCACGGCGAGCGTCTGGATCACGCCCGAGGAGATCTCCCCCGAGAGCGTGTCGACTGGGAGGAGCACGGCGGTCATCACCGTGAGGAGGTTGGCTGCGTAGAGTCCAGCGAGCGTCATTATGTTGAGGAAGATGCGCCGCTCGATCAGGGTCATGTTCCCTTTCGTCAACGCCTCCTTCAGAATGAGATGGAGTCCTAGGCCGTAGAGCGCCAGGAACGATCCGCCCGCGATCAACGCCGCCGTCAGAATGCGCCGGCGCAGCGCCTCGTGAAGGGTGAGGCGCGCGATCGTCACGATTCCGCCTGGCGCGCTCATCGGGTTCTCATCGAGGGATCGCGCGAAGAGCTCATCCCGGTCTCTGGTCCTCGCCCATCACGTCGAGGAACCATGTCTCGAGGGACTTACGCTTGACTCGGATCTCGTAGACCGGGATACCGCGCTCCACCAACGTTCGGGCGATCTCGGGGATCCGATCCTCAACCTCGAGGGCCATGCGCAGGCACGCGCGGGAGACGCCGGACTCGACCCGGGACGACGCGCCGTCGTCCAGCACGCGGCCCAGCCGCGCGATCGCGGTCAGGATCTCCCCCGTCAAGGTTCCGGATCGGATTTCAACCTCGAGACCGCGCGCGGCCTCGCCGACGCGCATGTCTTGGATCACGCGTCCCTCCTTGACGAAGACGACGCGGCTGCAGGTCGCCTCCACTTCCCCGAGGAGGTGCGAGTTCAGGAAGACCGTCGTTCCGCGATCCCGAAGCGTTCGTATGACATCCCGCACGAGCAACCGGCCAAGCGGATCGAGTCCCGAGGTCGGTTCGTCGAGAAAGACGATCTCCGGATCGCCGAGGATCGCTTGGGCCAGGCCGACGCGCTGCATCATTCCTTTCGAGTAGGTTCGAATCGGGCGATCTGCGGCATCCAGGAGATCCACGCGGGCGAGCAGGGTATCGGCGCGTGTCCTTCCGTCGGTCGCGCTCAGTCCCAGGAGCCGCGCATGCAGGTGGAGCAGCTCCCGGCCGGTGAGCCAATCCTGGAAGCGAAAATGCTCGGGGAGGAAACCCAGCCGCTTGCGGGTGCCGCGGTGGCCGAGTGGTGCGCCGAGAACACGTCCGGAGCCGGCCGTGGGCGCGACGAGCGCGAGGAGCATTTTGATCGCGGTGGTCTTCCCCGCCCCGTTCGGGCCGAGAAATCCGAAGACCTCTCCGCGGCGCACGGCCAGGGAGAGGTCCTCCACCGCGGTCTTCGCGCCGAACTGCTTCCGAAGCCCGTGCGTCTCGATGACGTTTTCGGTCACGCCGGCCCTACGAGATCGACTCGGCCATCTGCATGAGGTCACCATCCGAGAGATTGCCCTGGAGGCAGAAGACCCGATCTCCCTCGGTCCACATCAAGATTCGGTGGAGGCGCCCATCGCCCGCCCGCGCCTCCGTCGTCCGGATCAGCAGGGCCTGCTGTCCGTGCACGGTCACCTGACGGAAGTTGCTCGCGTTCATCGGGACCGGGACGAGAAGCGTGCTTCGCCAGTCGGTGGAGCGCACGATCCGCCGCGCCTCGCCGGCGTCGAGACCCAGGACACGCAGCCCGATCTCGGCGAGCTGCTCGACGTTCCAGCCCGCGGGCACCGAAACCTCGGGGCTACGCGCCTGCACCAGCACGGCGCGGCGTTTCGGCGAGGTGAACGTCTGGAACACGACGGGCGGTTTTCGCACCTCGATCCAGTGTCCGTCCAACCCAGCGGGTACCGAGACCTCCCTCAAATCGAGCTGGTCGAGCAGGGAGCGCAGCTTCGTCTGGCTGACCGAGAGCCTCATCGCTCCCTCTCCCGCCACGAAAACGCTATCGACCGCGAGGCTCTCGGGGAGGTATCGCGGCGCGCTCACTGTGAAGCCTACCTGAGAGGAAGCGGCCTCGCGCGAGGCAACGTGACGGGCGGGCCCCGGGTCGAGCACCTTCTCCTGGCGGTCGAACACGAGGAACCCACGGTCCTTCTCGATCGATTGGAGCACTTCCATCCGCGACTTGTTGAATTCGACGGCAGCGAAGCGCCGCACGCGGAAAAGATCGAGGAAC
>JANLXD010000390.1:0-1616 GCA_031364935.1 Candidatus Eiseniibacteriota bacterium | reverse complement strand
TCGTCACCAGCGTGTCGCGATCGATGCCGTGCGCGATCGCATAGGTCTCGAGGTAGGGTTCGAGCACGAAACCGCGCACCTGAATGGCGAAGGCCGGAAGATCAATGACGTACGGCCGCCGCACGGGCGGAATCGCGCGGTATGCATTCAGGAACTGCGCCAGTGTGAACTTCCCGCCATCGAAACGGCCGAGCACGCGTCCCGTGTCGGCGGGGGTGAACTCGGGCACGTTCTCGTCGATCTCCAGAACCTGGGCACCCTTGGCGTCCCTGCGCGTTTTCGTCGGCTGGACGAACTGGACGCGGGCAAAGTTCACGTTGGTGGTGTCGTAGGTCAGGTGGATCTGTTCGGCGAGCATGGCCTGCAGGCGGTCGGAGCGCAGGTCCGCCTGCCGCTTGCGCAGCTCCTCCTCGATCCGCTGGCGAACGCTCTCGAAGGCGGGAGGGGAGGTTGGTTTGCGCTCGATCACCTGAACCAGCTGGGCCCCGTCCTCGTCGAGGAATGCCTCCGAGATCTGTCCGGGCCGCAGATAGTAGATCGCATCCGCCAGCTCGGCGCGGATGGCCATGCGGGGAGCCCAGCCCAGTTCACCCTCGGGGCCGCGATCCCGGGTCGCCTTGCTGTAGCGCTTCACCGCGTCCTTCCACGTGATCCGGCCCGCGATCAGGTCGAGGCGCACCCGCTGGGCGAGAGCCAGACTCTCGAACTGGATGTGGCGGATCTTGATGCTGACCTTGTACTGGTCGTAGATGCGCCGGACTTCGTCTTCCGAGACCTGGATCGAATCGACCACGTAACGCTGGAACAGAGTGTTGTTGATTACCCGCTGCCTGAATTCGCGAAGTCGCGCGCGATCCTCGAAGGTGAGCGGGGGCTGGATCTCGTTCGCGGCCAATCCCAGGATGTTCTTGTTGATCAGGGTATTCAGGAACTCGACGCGGCCGAGGCTGTCGGGCTTCGGGCGGAACTCCGCGAAGCTGTAGAAGTACTCGGTGATGAAGTCGCTGAACCGGAAGGTGCGATCGGCGACGCGTGCGATCACGGTGCTGTCCGGCAGGTAGCGCGAGCGGTCCTCGTTCCCGTAGAAGGCCGGGGCCGGCGTGTTGTGGACCGGCGCCTTCGCCGCGGAGGACTTCGCGGGAGCCGTGCTCTTCTTCGCCGGGGCCGGGGCTTTCTTCGCAGGCGCCGCGACCTTGCTCGCCGGTGACGTGGCTGCTCTCGCGGGGGCCGCAGCCGCGGCGGCAGTGCCGATGAGGAGGAAGCACAGCAGGACGCGGGGGAGTCTCTTGGCTCTGCGATTCATGGGTTCTCCGGATGGGATTCTGACGGCGCGGCGAGCCGAGTGGGAGCGGACGGCGGCGCAAAAGTCTACGGGGAGCCCTCGAAGGGCGTCAAGGCAAGTCGGGCCGATGTCCGGCTTCGGTCAGGCGCCGGAGCGCAACCGGATTGATCACCACGCGCGCACGCCGGCGCTCGCGATCGACCAGCTCCTGCATGCGCAGCTCGCCCTCGTCTTCGTACCACGAGTGCTCGACCATCATCGGCACTTCGTGGTACGCGCGCCGGCGCGCGGGCTTCAGCTCTTCGACCCGCACCACCTCCCAGCCGAGGGCGGT
>JANLXD010000359.1:0-8321 GCA_031364935.1 Candidatus Eiseniibacteriota bacterium | reverse complement strand
CCACGTTATGGAAGATGCTCGCGCGCGGGAGCAGGTTGAACGTCTGGAACACGAACCCGATCCGGCGATTCCGGATCTCGGCGAGCTGCGACTCGGACATGCTGGCCACCATGCGGCCTTCCAGCGCGTACGTCCCCGAAGTGGGCACGTCGAGGCAGCCGATCACGTTCATCAGGGTCGATTTGCCCGAGCCGGACGGCCCCATGATCGCGACGTACTCGTTTCGCTGGACCTCGAGGGAGACGCCGTTCAGGGCAAGAACGGTCTCGCTGCCCATGGCGTAGCTCTTCACCACGTCCCGGAGGGAGAGCGTGGGAGCCGCGCCGGGCGCCGAAAGGACAGAGGGCGCGTCGAGCGCCGCGCTACCCTTGGGATCCATTCGCCTTCTCCCGCTCCGGCTTCTTGTCGTTGTTGATGGTGACGACCGCGCCGTTGTCCAGGTCCTTGGAGATGGCCCGGTAGCTGCCCGTGACGATCTCGTCCCCTTCCTTGACGCCGTCCAGGATCTCGATGAGATCATCGCTCTGGATGCCCGTCTTGACCTGCTTGGCGACGGCCTTCCCTTTCTCGATGATGAAGACGACCTCCACGAACCCGTCCTTGTCCGCCTTGTACCGGGCCTCCGCGTCCTTCCGCTTCTCCCCCTTCATCGTGAGCTGATCCACGGACCGGGCCGCGACGGCCTGCAAGGGAACGCTCAGCGCGCTCGCGTTGGTCTTGGTGATGATGTTCGCGCTGGCCGTCATCCCGGGCCGAAGCGTGGACGGGGGCTCGGTGATGGTGATCTTGATCTCGAATTCGGTTTTCTGATCGGACGTGCCCGCGCCCGCGCTGATGGCGCTCGAGCCGATCTCCGTGACCACGCCCTTCAGCGTCTGGTTGGGAAGCGCGTCCACTTCAATCTCGGCGGCCTGGCCGACCGCCACCGACATGATGTCGTTCTCATCCACGTTGACTTGGGCTTCCATCACCGAAAGGTCCGCCACCGTCAGGATGACGTCCTTCTGGAACTGGGAGCCCAGCGCGATCTCGCCCTGCTCCTTGTTGAGCGCGCTGATCCGTCCGGCCATCGGGGCGTAGATCGTCGTCTTGGAGAGGTCGTCCCGCGCCTGCTTCAGGGCCGCCCGCGCCTGCGACACCTGGTCCATCGCCGACTTGTGGCGCGCGACCTCCACCTGGTATTCGGCCTGCTTGGCTTCGAACGCCGAGGGGGACTCGAGCTTGCTCGCGAGGAGCTGCTTCGAGCGCTTGTACTCGCTCTCGGCGCGGGTCATGTTCTCGCTCACCAGGGCCGCGTTGGCCTGGGCCGAGCTGACGCTGGCTTCCGCGCTCTCCACGGCCGCCAGGTAGCGCTCGCGCGCCAATCCGACCAGGAGGGCGCCCTTGTTCACCCACTGCCCTTCCACGACCGGCAACCGGGTGATCTTCGCGCTCACGTCCGCGCTGATCTCCACCTTGGTCCGCGGCTGAATCTTCCCGGTGGCGCTGACCTTCTGGACGACGAGCTGTCGAACTACCTTCGCCGTCTGCACTTCCTGGGCTTTGGGACCGCGCCCCCGCATCGCCGTGACGCTCACGAGGAGGACCACCAGCAGGGCCGCGCCGGCGATCAGGTAGTGCTTCCGCTTCATGGATCGGAATGGATTCTTCATTGCCCAGCAACCTCCAGTCTCTTCCGGTTCAACGTCTTAGGACGCCCCGCGCACGAAGGGAGTACGGCTACGGACAGCCGCAAGTTTCGGCTCACTTGGCCGGCATAGCGGGGGCTTTGGAAAACGATGGTCCAACAACTTCGACTCAGGGAATGGGTTTGTCGCGATTCTAGCGCGTGGAGGAGGGAGTTTCCAGGGCGCTGAGTCTCGGAAAGCCTGGACCCTTACGGCCGGGCGCCATAGCTCACGACCCAATTCCGGATGATCTCCGAGTCCAGAAAGGTCAAGCCGCCTGCGCGGAACATGGAACGCGAGGGCGCGGTCTTGACCACCAGAAGACATTGCGGATTTCCAGCTACCAGGTTCGGGCTCGAGTCGGCGCCCCCGCCGAAAAGGGTCGCGTACTGGTCCGTGCGATAGTCTCCATCCGCTCGGGCGGGCCCATGACAGGAGTTGCAGTGCGCCGCGAACAACTCCCGGACCGGGGCGCCATAGTTCAATCCGGTGCGGAAGTCGACGGCGCGATCTGCTGTCGGCTTGCCGTACGCGCTCCGCACGCCGGAGGTCTGCACCGTGTAATCGGTGCTATCCGGCAAGAATCCCTGTGCGGGATCGCTCAGGAAGAGGCGGACGGTGCGCCCATAGAGGCTGTCAATCAGGAGGGCCTGGGTCACGGTCGCGGGCGCGGTCGGGCTCCCGGAAGGATAGACCTCGTAGTGCGTCGCATCCTCCGCCGATGCGCGATCGAGCGGCTCCGCGAACTCCACGTCCACCGCGAAGTTCGAGGCCGACGCCGCTCGCAGCGGGAGCTGCGGCGCGATCACCTTGGCCGTATTGCACCCGGAGCAGATGGCCGCGGCGACCGCGACGCCGGCGGCTACCCGCGCGAGCCCGACTCGGGTCGATGCGGCGGAATCCAACCCGCCTACTCCTCGTCGGCTGGGGCCGACGGACTCGCCTGCCGCCAAACTTTGCCCGACCATTCCACGGCGAGCCCGACCCTGTTCTCGCTATAGCTGCCCTGCTCTGACCCCGCGGGAGCGGATGCTCCGAGGTTCGCGGAGTTGTGCTCGAACTGATAGAGACCCCGGAGCGCCCAGTGCGGCCGCAAACTCCAGCGCACGCCGACCCCGGCGGTGTGCGACACGTCGTGGCGCCGGTAATGGTATCGGTCGGACGGCAGATCCGACGTGTAGGCTCGCGTCCCGAGCGCGTACGACACGTCCGCACCGAGGCGCCATGCCTTCCTCCGCTTCAGCTCCACGCCCCAGTCGAGGCCCGCGATGACGCCGCGGTAACTGACGTCGGGATCGTCCTGGAGCCCATCGGCGTCGACGCCCTTCGCGTTGCTGATCCGATACCCCCCCAGCAGATCGAGCGTGCCTCGGCCCGGAAGCCGGTAGCGCTCGAAGTCGAGCGCCACTTGGTGCGTGTCGGAGGTGCGCTCGGTGAAATCCGGGTTGTAGCCTCGGTGCTCCAGCTGGTACTCGATCTCGGCCCGGGACCTCATCCCGAGCCTCTGGCGCCAGGCCGCGGAGCCGATGGCAAGAGAAAACTCCGCGCGCCGATACCGGGAAAGTCCCGGAAACGGCGGGATGAAATCCTCGTCAAAGAGCTGCCGGATGTAATAGCGGGGCAGCCAGTATCCCGCGAGCGTGAGCCGGCTTTTACGAGAGAACGACTCCCGGTAGGTCGCGCCGTACGAGGGGAAATCCGCCGTCTTGTTCTCCTTGTGGAATTCGCCGCTCCAGCGGATCCGGATGCTCCTCGAGCGGCCTTCGTGCCGCCGTTGGGACCACGTCAAGGCGACGGAGGGCAATCCCAGCAGATCGTCGGTGGTTTGGATCGAGAACCGGTCGGGGTTAAGCCCCGACTCGAACATCAGGATCTGCGAGTCGGAATACTGAAGAAAGTTGTCGTCGTAGATCATGGAGACGCCAATCGCCAGATCCAGACTGTGTCCGCTGGCCGACTGGGCCGGAGGGGCCGCGGCGACCAGGACCGCGGCGCACGCGGCCGCTCCCACGAGCAACCGTCCGGGGCAGCACCCGGCCGAAGACCGCGCTCCGGCGATCACTCCTCGCTTCCCACGACGGGCTGGGAAATGCGCGCATGGATCTCTGCCGACCCTCCGCGCGGTCCGGACAGGGCGACGGTCAGCTCGTGGAGTCCAGCCCCCACCGGCACGACAATGTGGTCGAGCTTGGAGGGGACGCGGTCCTTGAGATTCGTATAGGTCGCCGTCAACGCCTTGGTCGTGCGGAACTGCACTTCGCGAATTCGACGGCCTCCGCTTGAGATCGCAAGCGAGTACGACTGCTCCCCGCGCATGGTCGGATCGTAGTCGAGCCGGGAGGACAGCTCCAGCGTCGTTGGTCCGACCAGCCGGAGCCGCACGGGCTTGTCCGTGAGCACGCTGTAGTACGCGATGAGCCGCTCGCCGTCCGAGACCGTCACGCTGCGGGAGGCCTCCACCGGAGTGATCGAGATCATTTCGTTTCCCGGGCGCTTCCGGGTCGACACTTGAAGACGCGCCAGGACGGAGGTCGCCCCCGCGACGGACACCGAAAGCTGGTGGCTTCCGGCCGGCACGTCCACGGCGAACGTCCGGCTCTTGCAGACGATCATCCCCTGCGGATCGGCCAGGCGAGCCTCGGTCGCCGGCCCACTCTCCGTCTCGTGCTCCTTGAGCACGCGATGCCCCTCGGACACGCGCATCGAATACCGTACCGGGGACGATGCCTCGGCCCGGGTTTCCGCGCGAGAGACGATCCGAAATCGCACCGGCCCCTGCACGGGGACGATCAGCGGCGCCTGTGGGGTCACGCGGAAGTAGGAGCGGGCCTTTTCGTTCACCAACACGCGGATCGGAGCGGCGCCCCCCACCTCTTCGATGGCCGACCAGGACGCCGCCCGGGCCGGCATCGGAGCAGCCACGACGAGCGGCAGGACCAGGGCGACGATGCGAACGGGAAGGCGAAGGGTCAGGTTCACGGTTGGATTGCCCTTTCCGGATGAGGTTGTCCGAGAATCTTCTGCCGGATGTCGAGGCGGAGGACGACGACGTGAAGGAGCAGGAGCGCCGCGGCCGAGACGGCGACGATCCAGAGATTGTAGCGAAACTTGATGAAGAGGAGGCCCTTGCCCGGTCGAACGGTCTCTTCGGATCCCTCCTCCAGAATGCCGAAGTACCGTGCCATCTTTTCCACGTCCAGCATGTGGACGAGGGGGATGCCGCGGTCCGCCAGAATGTTGATGACGCCGCGATTCGGGTAGTTCTTGGCCGCGAGACGCGTGATCAGCCCGGCGGGAATGAGTCGCGCGTTCTGCGCGCCGCCCAGGCTCGCGACGCCTCCTCCCACGTTGATGTAGAGCTTGATCCTCTTTCCCCGCGCCGTGGCCACGGAATCGTACAGCGCGACGCGCTGCCGCACTCCGTCGAGCAGCGTGGGCGGGTCGATGAGGCGCGTGCCGTTCCGCTCGATCGCGTCCAGGAGCATCTGGCGCCCGGCCGGCGACAGCCCGCGTCCGACGTCTCCGCCGCCGCCGAGCGAAGCCGCGATCGAGTGGTACGGCCAAAGCCCGCGCTTCGCGAGGGACGCCTCCATGTCGAGCCATGTGAGCTCCGGATCGGTGGCGCCGAACATGGACGAGCCGACCGAGGTGATGATCACGGGTTCGGCACCGATCGCGCGGCAGGCGGAGAGGACCGCGATGTTCCACCCCGGCAGCGAGCCGGTCACGCCGATCGCGACGAGATCGCCCGGCCGGACCCGCGCCCGGAGCATCATCTGCGTGACCGCGGCCGCGAAGTTGGGGTGCGCGGCGAGCACCTTGGCGGTCTGGACGCCCCGGTCGGTCGTGATGACCGTGAACTGGGGGCCGACGACGCCCGAGCCGGAGGGATCGTTCCGCTCGTCGATGGCGATTCCGCGCTCGCGCTTGATCGCGGCGACGGCCCGCTCCGCGCGGGCCATGGTCGCGACGGCCCGCAGTTTCATCGCGTACGCCTCGGCGTGGACCGGCGCGACAGAACGCTCCGAGATCGCGTAGAGAAGGAGCGACGTGAAGGCGAGGCCGGCGAGCGTCCCCGTGGTGGCGTTCTGGTAGCTCACCGGATGAGCTCTCCTCCGCCCAATAGCATCAGCCCCAGGCGCACTAGGACCGCGGTCGACACCATGACGCACAGGGTCTGGATGACGCCCTGGCGCTCCATCCAGTTGGCGATCAGGCCCGGAATCACGTAGCCGATCGTCTGGAACTCGAGCGTGCCGCCCCGCACGTGGAGCACGAGGAAATGGCGCGACAATGCTCCGAAGATAAACCCGCACAGCACGGCGACCACGATCCGCCGCCGCCCGTAGACCAGGGCGTAGCGTGAAATGAGCTTGAGCACCGCCAGAGTGGCGAGGCTGACCACGATCGTCCCGAGGAGGCGGAGCGGCTCGTGGATCAGCAGCGCGACGTAGCCCGGCACGACCATGCCGCCGGCGGCCAGGCCCAGCGTCTCCGAAAAAATAAGGCTCATCACCAGCCCGAGCCCGATCGCCTGTTCAACCATTCGAATGACCCGCCCGGTTCCGGAAGTGGAGCACGATCTCCTGACCGAGGCCGACAATGTTCCCGATGCCGACCACGACGCCGCGCTTGGGTATCAGGCCGAGCACGCGCTCGTAGACACGCTCGGCGCTCATGCCGCCCAGATCGCTCACGCGGGCCGGGTCCAGGCCTCGCTGGACCGCCCGGTAGGCTACGAGCGACGTGCCTTCCCCGGAAAGAACCACGTGGTCCGCCGGCAGGTCCGCCGCCACCAGATCGGCAATCTGGCCCGACCGCTGGACCCGGTCCTTGCGGCAGTTCGCGAGCACGATGCGCCGGACTCCGGGGTCGGCGCGGTCCAGCCCCAGCCGCTTCCAGATGAGGCGCGTGGAATCCGGATCATTGGCCGCGAACGCGTTGATGAAATGCACCTCCTTGTCGCCCGAGTGCACCACGTACCGCCGGAGCGCACCCGGGTCGGGCTTCGCCTCCTGCATGCCGCGCAGCGCCGCGGCGCGATCCACGCCCAGGTGAGCGCACACCGCGAGCGCGAGTGCCACGTTCTCGGCGTGCTCCAGGTAGGAGAACCCGTGCAGGACGGTCTCGCCCACCGTCCCCGTGTCGACGACCGTCAGGGTGGAGCCGCGGTCTCGGGCGACCGTCTCGAGGAGGGGGGCGCGGTCCGTCTCCGCCGTGAAGGCGTGGCCGCTCCGGGGCAGCGTCTGGGCCAGCGTGCGGGCGACGTCGTCGACGGTGGGCCCCATCACGTCCAGGTGATCCGCCCTCACGTTGGTGATGACGCCGACCGTGCTCCGGATCAGGCGGAGCTCGCTCAGAGGCTGGAGCTCCGGCGTCACGGCCATGCATTCCACGACGAGCGCCCGCGCACCCGCCTCCACCGCGCGGCGCACGATACGCGTCTGCTCGATGATGTTCGGGCGGCCCACGCGGTAGACGTCCACCTCGGACCCGTCGGGACGGATCATCCGGGCGGTCGTCCCCGTCGTCTTCGCGAACGTGCGGATGCCGCCGGCCCGCAAGCCGCCGGCGATGAGGCGCGTCACGGACGATTTCCCGCGCGTGCCGTTCACGTGCACTCGGATCGGAATCTGGAGCACGCTCCGGGCGTGCCGCCTGGATTCCCAGATCCCGTAGGCGACGAGGCCCACGATGAGCACGGCCGGGACGACGGTCACCGCGGCGTCACCGCGGAAGGAGGACCATCTTCGAGACCCGGCTCCCGTCCGGACTCTCGAGGCGCACGAAATAGACTCCGGATGCCACGCCGCGACCGCCGTCGTCCCGCCCGTCCCAGCGGACGAGATACGAGCCTTGGGATTGGACCTCGCGGCTCACGAGACGGCGCACCCTCTGCCCGCGCGCGTTGCAGAGCCACAGGGAGACCGTGCCCGCGCGGGCGAGGGAGTACACCACCTCCGCGCTTCCGCTCCGGGCGGGCACCGGCCGGACGACGAGATACGCCCCTGGAGCGACGGCGGACGGCTCGACCGCCGTGGGCGTGAGCGAATAGTTCGCGGCCACCGCCACACCCGCTTCCGTGCCAGCGTAGAGAGTCGTCAGACTGCCGTCGACCGCGAGGGAGCGGACATTGAGCGTCGGGAGCCCGGCCTGGTTGAACACCGCCAGCCAGCTCGCGGCGCCGTTCTGGGATTCGAAGACTCCACCGCCGTAGACGGCGCAAAAGAGCACCTGCGGATGCGCCAGATCCTGGATCAACGCGCGAACCTCCCCTCGCGGCAAGCCAACGCTCGCCAGGGTCCAACTATCGGCACCGTCGGCACTCTTGTACACTCCGGAATCGGTCGCGGCGTACACGGTCAGCGCGGAAACCGCGTCGACCAGGATATCGTGGATGAAAGGGCTTTTCAGGCCCGTGTTCTTGGGAAGCCAGGTCCGGCCTCCGTCGGAGGAGCGGTACACCCCGAAGCTGTCGCTCCCCGCGTAAAGTGTCGCCGGCGAGCCTGGGACGAGGGCGAGCGCCCGCACGCTGAACGACGGTGGCATTCCGAGCGTGTCCGGAACCCACGTCGAGGCTCCGTCCGTGGTCTCGTAGACCCCCCCTCCGGTTCCCACGAAGAGGTGCCCGGCCTGGCCCGGCCACGCCACCAG
>JANLXD010000345.1:0-5147 GCA_031364935.1 Candidatus Eiseniibacteriota bacterium | reverse complement strand
CGCGGGCGCTCCCCTGGGGAGCGTGGCCGAGGTCTTCGGCACCGGCAGCAACGACGTGCTCGTGGTGCGCGACAAGGAGCACGAGATCCTGATTCCGATGCTCGAGGGCGTCATCGTCTCGGTGGATCTGCCCGGCCGCGTCGTCGTGGTCGAGCCGCCTCCCGGGCTCCCCGGCATCGGCGACGCCTAGCTCGCCTTTCAGGCGGCGGAACACGCGTGCGCATCTCGATCGTCACGTTGAATCCCGGGTTCTTCGGCGGGGCGCTGGATGAGGGCATGATCCGCGTCGCGCGCGAGAAGGGCGCCCTGGAAGTGGTGCTGGTGCCCATCCGGGCCTTCACCGACGACCGCTACGGCACCACGGACGATTCCCCCTACGGCGGCGGGGCGGGCATGGTCATGAAGCCCGAGCCGATCTTCGCGGCGCACGAGAGCGTGCGGCAGGCGCTACCGGGGTCGCCGCCCCGGACCCTGGTGACCACGCCGCAGGGGCGGGTGCTGACCCAGGCGTGGATCCGCGAGCTGGCCGCCGAGCCCCACCTGGCGGTGATCTGCGGGCGCTACAAGGGGATCGACGAGCGGGCCGTGGAGCTTCTGGGCGCCGAGGAGGTCTCGATCGGCGACTACGTGCTCTCGGGCGGGGAGCCCGCCGCGCTCGTCATCCTGGACGCGGTCTCGCGCCTGCAGCCCGGGGTTTTAGGCGATTCGGAGTCCGCCGAGGCCGACTCCTTTTCCGAGGCGCTTTTGGACGCGCCCGTGTACACTCGCCCGGACGAATTCCGGGGACATCCCGTCCCCGAAGTCCTCCGACGCGGGAATCATGAAGAGATCCGCCGCTGGCGACGTCGGGAAGCGATCCGACGAACCCTCGCCCGCCGTCCCGACATCGTCCGGGGCCGCGAGTGGAGCGAGGAGGATCGAGGACTGTTGGACGAACTCAAGAAGGAGCTGGATCAGCCATGAGCATCATCGAACGGTTCGAGACCCGGTTCAAGTCGGACCGTACCCTCGATTTCGGCCCGGGCGACACGATCAAGGTTCACGTGCGGGTGATCGAGGGCGAGAAAGAGCGGTCGCAGATTTTCCAGGGAGTCGTCACCAACGTCCGCGGGAGCGGGATGCGCACGTCGTTCACGGTGCGCAAGATTTCCGCGGGCATCGGCGTGGAGCGCACGTTTCCGCTCCATTCGCCTTCCGTAGCCAAGATCGACCTCGCGCGAAAGGGAAAGGTCCGCCGCGCGAAGCTGTTCTACCTGCGTGGCCGCAAGGGGAAGGCGGCCAAGGTCGAGGAGCGCGAGACGGTCGGAGGAGATGAGACGTAGCAAGCTCGCAAAATTCGACGACGGGTATCGCTCCCTGTGGGGCGACCTCGTCGCGGGGGTGGATGAGGCGGGGCGGGGGCCCTTGGCGGGCCCGGTCGTGGCGGCCTGCGTCGTGTTGCCGGCGGACGCGCGTGGATTGCGCGGCGTCCGGGACTCGAAGGAGATGACGGCCGACGAGCGCGGGGAAGCCGAGGTGCGGATCCGGGCGGTGGCGGTGGCGGTCGGGGTCGGGGTGGCGAGCGTGGAAGAGGTCGACGCCTTCAACATTCGAATGGCGTCCTTGATGGCGATGAGAAGGGCAGTCGAGGCTCTGGGGATGGCTCCCCAGGGCTTTTTGGTTGATGGGAAGGATGTCTTCAGCCCGGACTTCCGGTGCGATGCGGTCATCGACGGCGACGCGAAGAGCCTGTCGGTCGCGGCGGCGTCGGTGGTCGCCAAGGTGACGCGAGACGCGATGATGGTGGAGCAGGCGGTGCATCACCCTGCGTACCTGTTCGCCAGCAACAAGGGGTACGGCACGCCGGAGCATCTGAGCGCGCTCCGGGAGCACGGCCCGTGCGACATCCACCGGAGGAGCTTCCGGCCCGTGTGGGAGCGCATGTACGAGCAGGTCGCGCTCGAGCTCTAGCGATGCTGAGTCAAAGCGGCACATGCGCTGGCGCATGTTGGGATCGAGGAGTGCGCGACATGCGCTGGCGCATGTTGAAATTGAGGGGCGCGAGGATTCTGTGATTCGGGAGCGGCCGGCCGAGCGATATGGCTCCGAGTGGAAGCGGCGAGTCGCACGGATGGGCGAGCGGATTGCCGAGTCCTATCTGGCCGCGCATGGTCTTGAGATCATCGACCGGAACGTCCGCTCGGGCCGCGGCGAGATCGACCTGATCGCGCGCGAGGGCGAGACGATCGTCTTCGTCGAGGTGAAGCTCCGGACCGGGACGGACACGGCGGCGCCCCTGGCCGCGGTGAACTGGAAGAAGCGCGAGGACGTCGCGCGCGCCGCGACGCGGTGGCTTCAGGCGCGCGGGCTCACCGATCGGCCCGTGCGGTTCGACGTGGTCGGCATCACGTGGGAGGCCGATGGATCCCGCCTTCGCGTCGAGCACATCCGAAACGCATTCCCCGGAGGCGGGCGGCATTTCTTCTGAGCCGCGCGCAGTGAGCGAGGCTTCCCCCCGCTCGTCCGCGTCCAGGCGCGTGCTCATCCTGTACGTCCGCGCCGGCGTCGGCCACGAGCGCGCCGCCCGCGCCGTCGCGCACGCCATGCGCGAGCTGGATCCCCGCTCCGAGCCGATCCTTCACGACGCGCTCGAGTTCGCCACGTGGCCGCTTCGCATCCTCTACGCCTCCACCTACAACCGGATGCTCGTACGCACGCCCCGCGTGTGGGGCGAGGTCTACAAGCGCGTCGGCACGCCGCCGCATGGGTTCCGCGCGCGCTCGCGCACGCGGGCCACGATGATGTTCTGCCAGGACTTCCTGGGGGCGGTGGAGCGCCTGCGCCCCGACTCGGTCCTGTGCACGCAGTTCCTCCCCTCCGAGGTCTACGCCACGCTTCGGGATGAGGGACGCCTGCAGATCCCCGTCATGACCGCGATCACCGACTTCATGATCCATCCCATCTGGGTCTACCGCGCGACGGATCGCTATTTCGTCGCGACGCAGACCACCAAGGACCAGCTCGTGGACACCGGCGAGGTGCCGCCCGAGCGCATCCAGGTGACCGGGATCCCCATCGATCCCAGGTTCGCGACGCCGATCGAGCGCGGCGAGGCGCGCCGCGCTCTGGGGCTGGACCCCGATCCGTCGCGGATGACCGTGCTCGCGATGAGCGGCGGGTTCGGCTGGGGCCCCATGGAGCAGGTGTTGGAGGTGATCCTGTCGCTTCCCGAGCGGGTGCAGGCGATGGTCATTTGCGGGCGCAACGAAGGGCTGCGGGAGAAACTGGCCAGACGTGTACGGGGGCTAGGGGATCGGATCCAGATCCACGGCTTCATCGAGCGCGTCGATCTCTTCATGGCTGCCGCGGACGTGATGGTGGGGAAGTCGGGCGGGCTCACGACCAGCGAAGCCATGGCCCGCGGACTCCCCATGATCGTGTTTCAGCCAATCCCGGGGCAGGAGGAGCGGAACTGCGACTTCCTCCAGGAAACCGGCGCTGGCGTCCGCGTGCTCGACTACGAGGAGCTGCACTACCGGCTAAGGCACTTCGACATGCATCCCGAGCATTTGGGCGTGATGCGGGAAGCGGCGGGGCGGATCGGCCGGCCGCGGTCGGCGTCTGACGTGGCGGGGGGGGTGTTGGGGATGGGGGCGACGCGGTGACGAGTTCCGTTAGCTAGTTATTCTGACCCGGCCCAAGTTGACGGAGTGCCGGGACGGTGGTAGCATGTCGGGATGCCCCAGATTTCTGCAACTGACGCCGCCGCATCGGGATCGGCGCTTCCTACCGAGCCCCGCCAGACGCGCAAGGGCGTCCTTCTCGTCGTCACTGGAAACGGCAAGGGGAAGACGACCTCGGCGTTTGGGACGGCGCTGCGCGGCCTGGGGCACGGATTCAAGGTCGCCGTCATCCAATTCATGAAGGGACGCATCTACGGCGAGCTGGCAGTGCTGCGCGACCGGCTGGGTGTGGACGTCTACCAGTTCGGCCGGAATGCGTTCGTGGACCCGAAGAAACCGGACCCGTTGGATCTCGAGTTGGCGCGGCAGGGCCTGGACAAGGCGTGGGAGATTGTCCGAGCCCAGCAGCACGACCTGCTCATCCTCGATGAGATCATCTACGTGACGAGCTACGACCTTTTACCGGAGAACGAAGTGCTCGCGCTGGCGCGTGCGCGGCCACGATGGATGGATCTCATCCTGACGGGGCGCGGCGCGTCGGCCGAGCTTATCGAGCTGGCCGACACGGTCAGCGACGTGCGCGAGATCAAGCACCACTACAAGAAGGGAATCGAGTCGCGCGCAGGGATGGAGTATTGAGCGCGGCGCCGCGAGGCGCCGCGGCGCCCGCGACCAAGACGAAGGCTGCGCCCGCCGCGTCCCCGGCCGATGAGATTCTGGGCGGCGACTCCCGCGCCCTCGCGCGCGGGATGACCCTCGTGGAAAACGGAGCACCCGAAGCCGAGGCGCTACTGGACGCGGTCTACGGGAAGAAGCCCGCAGCGCCCCGCGTCGGCTTCACCGGGCCGCCGGGCGCGGGAAAGAGCACTCTGGTCGCCGAATACGCGCGGCTCTTGCGGTCGCAGGGCCGCCAGATCGGCGTGATCGCCGTGGATCCCACCAGCCCGTTCACGGGCGGGGCGATCCTGGGCGACCGCGTGCGGATGGTCGAGCACGCCACGGACGGCAAGGTCTTCATCCGGAGCATGGCGACGCGCGGCAGTTTGGGCGGCCTCGCGGCGCGCACGGGAGAGCTGGCCGAGCTGCTCGACGCATGGGGCAGCGAGACCACGCTGATCGAGACGGTCGGCGTGGGCCAGTCCGAGCTGGACGTGGCGGAGACGGCGGACACGACGGTCGTCGTGCTCACGCCCGAATCGGGCGACGCGATCCAGACGCTCAAGGCGGGTCTCATGGAGATCGCCGACGTGCTCGTCCTGAATAAGGCCGACCACCCCGGCGCCGACCAGATGATGGCCGCGCTCCGCTCCTCGCTGGCCTACCGGCCCCAGGGCGGCTTCAAGCCGCCGATCGTGCGCACCATCGCGACGGAGCGAAAGGGGATCGAGGAGCTTCACGCCGCGATCGCCGAGCACCGCGCGTGGGCGGAGCGGCCCGAACAGGTGGCGCGCCTCCGAAGGGAGCGCGTCCAGTCGCGCCTGCGCC
>JANLXD010000339.1:0-19014 GCA_031364935.1 Candidatus Eiseniibacteriota bacterium | reverse complement strand
TCTTGATCTGCTCGCGGTAGACCTGCACGCGGCGGGCGTTCAGGTGGGGGAGGAGCACCTCGTTCGTCACGAAGACCCCGACGCTCACCGCCAGGGCCAGTCCGAGAAGCGGCGCGGCGATCCGCCCCGGCCCGATCCCCGCGGCGCGCATGGCCGTGAGCTCGTTGTTGCGGCCGATCTGCCCCAGGGCCAAGAGGCACGAGAGGAGCATGGCCATGGGCAATACTTGCAGAATGATTCCCGGGATCGACACCAGGTAATAGAGCAGCACGGTCGAAGCGGGCACGTGGTTGTCCAGGAAGGTGTCCATCTTCTCGAAGACGTCCACCACGACGAAGACCGAGACGAAGAAGAGCAGCCCCGCGGAGAGCGCGACGAGCTGCTCGCGGAGGACGTAGCGGTCGAGCAACCTCACGCGGGCATGGGCCGGCGCGGGCGGGGGCGGCGCCGCGGGCGGCGCGGGATGAGGTCCGCGGTCTGGAGCGTGAGGAGGAGCCCGATGGCGCCGATCACGATGTTCGGGATCCACATGGCGAGCCAGGGCGCGACCAGGCGCCGGTCGGCCAGCTCTTCGCCGCCCGCCAGGCAGAGATAGTAGAAAACAAAGAAGAGAATGGAGACGAACGCGACGGCGATGCCGCTCTTCCGGGCGCGCATCCCGAGCGGCGCGCCCACGAGCACGAACACGATGCACGCGGCCGGGATCGAGAACTTCTTCTGCACCTCGACCTCCAGGCTGTTCACGCGGCGCTCCACCGCTTCGATCTCGAGCTGGCGCATCTGGATCGCGTCCATCGTGGAGGGGGAGATGGGACGCGGCTTCGGGGTGGGCGGCGGCGTCCGGTCCATGAGCCCCCCGACCGAGGAGAGGGTGCGAACGGCGCGGCGGAACCACGCGCCGAGCCCGCGCTCCGGGCGATGCGGGACGGCGGCGTTGACGAAGTCCTTGTACGAGTCGTAGCCGGCCCCGTCCAGGATCTCGTCGCGGGCCAGGGAGGCTCTCTTCAAATTCACGCGCAAGTCGCGGATGTTCCCCTGCATCATGGCCAGGCTCATCTCCCGGTCGCCACGCGTCTCGCGGTTGTGCCGCTCCAGATCGCCCGCCGGGTTCCGAATGTTGATGTTGTGGGTCTTGAACATCAGGCGCCGGTAGGTCCGCTCGGACTCGTTGGGCGGCACCTCGTGGATCTCGCCGTCATGCAGCTCCAGCGTGATGAAGCGGCCGTCCGGCGAATTGTGGATCACCCCCCAGTCGGCAAGGATCGTCGTGGGGCGGGCGCTCGAGCTGAGCTGGTAGATCTTCACGCCCCGGATCTCGTTGGTCCGGCTGTTCACCTTCTCCACGAAGATGTTGTATCCGACGAACCCGTCGATGAAGACCCCCTCGGTGATCTGGGTGGTCGGCCGCTTCCGCCCCACGTCGGCCATGAGATTGGCCAGGGCGTGGTTCGACTCGGGAAGGACGTGGTTGTTGAAGAGCACGAGAAGGGTGGCCAGGACCAGGCTCGCGGCCATCGGGGCGCCGATGATGCGAAGCAGGTTCACCCCGGTGGCCTTCATCGCGATAATCTCGTTGTCCTGGGAGAGTCGGCCGAAGGTGGCCATGCAGGCGATGAGGACGGCGCAGGGGAAGGCCAGGGCCACCATGTAGCCGAGCGAAAGAACGAACATCTCGAGGACGATATCCACCCCGATCCCCTTGCCGACCGCCAGATCCACCAGGTCGAAGAGGAAGTCCAACGTCAGCAAGAAGATGACGACGCAGAACCCCAGGAGAAAGGGGAAGACATGCTCGCGGAGAACGTAGCGTTCCAGTATTCTCATGTTTCCTGACGGGTCATGGATCGGTATACCTCGGCGGCAGTATGCAGTATAGGGAGACGGCCGGACCCGGCGCAACCCAAGCTCAGGATCGGTAATTCCCTGCCAACACATGCGCTTCGGGCCGAACTTCGTGAGCCCAGGGGGGTTTAACACCTGTCACAACCTCTACGTCCGGGCGGCCGAGGGGCACCCTCATCCGGGAATCACACCGAATGACACGATGCACCGACACTTGAAGCTCCCGGGCATGGCGCTGATCAGGCTCCCGGGTATGGCGCTGGGAATCGCGGGAATCCTCCTTGGAGTCCTCGGGGGGGTCTCGGTTCCGGGCACCTCGTCGGCTGAGCCCTGGTTCCGCGGGCTCCCCAGCCGGGACACCTACCTCGTCCCCCTGGATGACTCCTCTCCCGGCCTCCCCGCGTCCTGGCGCCTCAAGACCACCCCGACGGGGATGCCGGCCTACGGCGACCCCACGGTCTCGGTCACCATCGATCCCCTGACGGGCATCGTGCGCGAGGACTACCGCCAGGAAAACGTGGAGATCCGCGAGCCCCTGGTCACCTCGGACGCGGACTACACCCGCCTCATGACCCAACGCACCACCCGCCGGCTCTGGCGGGACAAGTTCCGGCAGAACCGGTCCATCGCGCGCGACGTTCCCGGGCGGCGGGGAGGTCTCTTCCGAGTGGAAGTCCCGGTCAAACTCCCGACGGCGGTCACGAAGATCATCGGCAAGGGCGCGCCCAGCCTGCAGGTGTACGGGAGCGAGACGATCAAGCTGGCCGGCAAGAGCGATTGGACCCCGGGCCGGAACAACCTGACGTATGAACGGAAAGGCCAGGGCGCCTTCCCCTCGTTCGAAATGCAGCAGGACCTGAACGTCAACGTCACCGGAACCATCGGCGACAAGATCAAGGTCGACGTCGACCAGTCGAGCAACGTCCAGAGCTCCCTCGACAACAAGGTGAAGCTCCGCTACGAGGGCGACGAGGACGACATGATCAAGACCGTGGAGCTGGGGAACACCAACCTCTCGCTGCAGGGCGCATCCTTCCGCCAGGAAGGACTTTTCGGGGTCAAGACCGCCATGAAGTTCGGCAACGTGGACCTGGTCACGATCGCGAGCCGGCAGGAGGGGAAGAACGAGACCACCCGATTCACCCCGTCCGGCGAGCCCGCCCACATCACGCTGCGCGACCTCGACTACGTCAAGCTCCAGTACTTCCTCATCGCCGACCACTACGTCCAGATCGACTACAACGCCCTTCAGATCTGGAAGGACGATGGCATTGGCACCAACAACGACGACGTCCGCCCGCCGGGCTACGCGCGGCTGGATCCGACGCAGCCGGCGGACTCGAGGAATCCGGAGGTGCTCGGCCGGTGGAAGAAGCTCATCCAGGACGTCGAGTACACCATCAAGAACACCTGGTGGGACGCCGACAGCGCGACAGGATTCAGGATTCCCGTTATCCGGCTGACCAATGGGATTGGGACGAATGAGATGTTGGCGGTGAACTACGTGGAAAAGAGCCCCACCGGCGCTCTGATCGACGTGGGGTACGGGTCCACTCGAATAGCGGAGCAAAACGCCGCGCTGGGCAAGGGGCCCGATACCCTCCTGCTCAAGATGATCCGCCCCCGCAATACCGATTTCCAATTCACCGCGGGCGACTACGACTCGACGGGGGTCTGGTATCCGGTCCTGCCCTACGAACTGCGGAACTTCTACTACCTGGGAGCGCAGAACGTCTCCACCGCGTCGATGGAGCTGAAAGTCAGGAGACGCGTGGAGGGGGAGTCGATCAATCCGGATCATATTCCGGATGATCCGAGGCCGCTCATTCAGATCCTGGGCCTGGACCAGGTGAATTCACAGGGAGACGAGGGCCTGGACGGACGCGTCGATCCCCGCTACGTGGACACGGAGCGGGGCGTCCTCTTCTTCCCGGACATCACGCCGTTCGATCCCACCGGATGGCCCGGGAGCGGCTGCCGCGCGGGGTTCACGGGATTCCTGTGCCTGAACGACATCGCTCGGAACGTCCTGAGCCGGAAGCCGCTGGACCCCCAAAATCAAACCGCGAATCCGCTCGTATACTACCGAGCGAACCCCAAGATCCCCGACGACGTGCACTATTACATCGAGGCCGACATCCGAAGCAGCCGGCAGGGCTATTACCTCGGAAAGTTCAACATCCTCGAGGGGTCCGAGCAGGTGAAGGTGAACGGCATCACCTGGCAGCGCAACACGGACTACACGATCGATTACGAAACTGGCCAGATCACGTTCTCGAAGACGCCTCCGGCGGACGCCTCGATCACGGTCGACTACTCATTCGCGCCCGGCGCCGGCCAGGTGCAGCGGACACTGGCCGGGGTCTCACTGGGATACAACCCGTCGGCCGACCGCAGCTTCTCATCGAGCTTCCTGTACGAGAGCAAGGGAGCCCAGGAGGCGCTGGTGAAACTGGGCGAGGAGCCGGCCACGTCGATGATCGGCGATCTCTCGACCGTTCTGAGCTTCCGCCCCGTCTGGATGACCCAGCTCGCCAACGTGGTCCCCGGCGTGAGCTCCAGCGCTCCCTCCTCGCTCAACTTCCAGGGAAGCCTCTCCGCCAGCATCCCCGATCCGAACACCAAGGGGGAGGCGTACGTCGACGACATGGAGGGAAACCGCGAGTCGAACACGCTCGCCCTGGCCCGGACCCAGTGGATCTGGGGCAGCGTGCCCGTCGGGAAGCAGCCGGTCGTGTCCGACCATGCCGGCCTCCAGTGGTACAACCCTCTGAACGCGGCGAAGGAGTGGGACCTGAGGCCGGTCCTGACCAAGCAGGAAGGGGGCGAGAGCAACCATCAGGTGCTCGAGCTCAATTTCCAGCCGCCGCCGGACACGTCCGGCGTGATGGCCAGGAAAGACTGGAACGGCGTGACCCAGGTGATCGCGTCGGTGGGGCAGGACCTCACCGCCGTGCAGTTCTTGGAGATCTGGGTGAACGATTTTCGCCGGGACCACGCTTCGACGCAGGCGAAGCTCCATCTCGATTTCGGCCGCATGGACGAGGACGCGTTCTGGGACCGGAGGAGTCCGCCGAACGGGCTCCTCGACACGGAAGACAAGAACCACGACGGACGGCTGGACCGTCCGGGCGATTTCGACAAGAAGGACGATCCCCAGTGGGAGGACACCGGTCTGGACGGACTGGTCGACTGGCGGGAGCCGGGCTACGACGTGAATGCGAATCCTGACCCGAACGGCGACGACTACACCTACTCGGCGGATGTGAATGCGAACGACCATTCCACGATCAACAACACGGAAGGAAACGGTCTCTCCACCGACGCGAACGCGCGCCCCGACACCGAGGACTTGAACCAGGACCAGGTGCTCCAGCGGGAGAACAACTATTTCGAGGCCGTGATCGATCTGTCGGACACCCAGTACGTCGCGATCGACGTGCCGAGTCTCTACGCCGGGCACGAGCACGTCGATGCCGACAACGGGTGGAGGCTCTTCCGCATTCCGATCACCGACTCGACCTTCTCGCGCGTGGGCGCTCCTTCCTGGTTCAACATCCAGGCGCTTCGCGTCTGGGTGGACAGCATGACGGCGCCGACGAAGCTCCAGGTGGGCGGAATCGAGCTGATCGGCAGCCGGTGGCTGCGCCAGGCGTACAAGAACGTGCGCGCCGGCGTCTCTCTCGAGGTCCTGACCCGCAACAACAAGGACGACGCGGGCATCTATGAAGCCCCCTACGGGGTCAAGAACGCCGTCGGGTCGAGCGCGACGCGGCGGGAGCAGTCGCTGGCTCTCGCCTACAAGGGTCTCGGCGACGGCGACAGCGTATTCGCGTTCAAGACCTACGGGGAGGCGGGGACGGGACTGGGATGGGCGATGTACCAGGAGCTCAAGTTCTATGTCCACGGCCAGGCCGGGGTGGAAGCGGAGAGCCTCCGGGTGGTCGCGCGCTTCGGGCCGGATACCGTCAACTATTACGAGTACAGCGCCCCGGTGAAGACGGGATGGCAGTCGATCGCCATTCCGATGGAGCGGCTGTCGGGACTTAAAGAAAGCCGCGCGGGACAGCAGTACTTCGTCGACCGCGAGACGGGCGCGGCCCTCGGTACCGGCGAGGTCTTCGCCGTGGCCGGAAACCCCAGCTTCACCCGGTTGACCCGCGTCTCCTTCGGCCTGACCGTCGACGGCACACCCGCCGCGCCGACGATCGGCGAGGTTTGGATCGACGAGCTTCGATTGTCCAACGTCCGGAAGGACCGCGGTTTCAGCTCTCACGCGGTCGTGCAGGCATCCTTCGCGGACCTGCTCTCCGTGAACGCCTCCTACGACCGGCAGGACCAGGACTTCTTCCGCGTCGGGCAGGGCACCACGCTGGGGACCGGATTCGACCACACGGCACTGGGCCTCTCGAGCACGATGTATCTGGACAAGCTGGTGCCGACCGCCGGCTTCAACGTGCCGATCAGCGCCAGCGTCCAGCATTCGAGCGACGTGCCGAAATTCCGCACCGGGTCGGACGTGATCCTGGGGCAGGAGCGCTCGAGTCTCGAGACGCGCGAATTCAACAGCCGCTCGGCCAGCGTGGGCTATCGGCGGACCGCTCCGCGGAAGGGAATCTCCCGGTACACGATCGACGCGCTCTCGGGCGACGTTCGCTACACCGAGGACGGGTCGGTCAGTCCGCAGGGGCTGGACTCCACCTGGGCGCTCAGCACCAACGCGAACTACAGCATTCCGATCGGCGGCGATGGGCTGCGCCTGGGTCCCGTGCGGATCAACCCGATTCCGCGCACCCTGGACCTGACGACGAGATGGAATTCCACCCGGAACGTCAACTACGCACGCACGCTGAGCGACACCGCCGACGTCCAGGCGCTTCGATCCGACGTGAAGCGGCGGGATCTCTTCCTCCGGATGGCCACGTCGCTCGAGCCCCTCTCGGGAGTGCGCATGGGCTACTCGCTGGAGTCGACCCGGGACATGCTCCAACGCCAGAGCGGCGGCCCCTTCGGCAAGAACGTCGGCACCGAGGTGGCGCACGTGCAGAACGTGACGATGAACTACAAGCCGCGCTGGCTCTCGCTCTTCCTTCCCACCGGCGTCAGCGCGACCGGGAGCTACACGGAGCGCGCCTCGTTCGACCGGCGCATCGGAGCGGGCCCGTCGAATCTCAAGAACATCAGCAACGCGGGATCCGTGCGCATTCCGAGCCTGGTGGTGCCGATCTCGCGGTTGGGCGGACGCCGGATCGCGGCGGCCCGCGACACCAGCGGATCCTTCCCGCTCCTTTCGCCGGTGCGCTTTTTCTTCTCCAAGGTGCAGGACGTCCAGGCATCGCTGGAGATGTCCCGCGGCACCAATCTGACCCAGGTCACCGGGAGTCCCGGGCTGCCGTTCGTGACTGGTTTCACGCAGGTCTACCGGGACGACAACCTGAATCTGACGACGAACAGCGTGTTCCAGACTTCACGGCGCTACAGCGCCGCGGGAAATACGGCCTTCAAACCGATCAACAACCTGAACTTCGACGTGCGCGGCGATTACCAGCTCTCGTTCGCGGACAGCTACGGCTCGCGTCGGACGGCTTCCACGTTGTGGCCGGAGGTGAACGCGCGGTGGACCGATCTCCAGCGCCTGCTCGGCCTCAACGGAACGCTGGGGTCGCTCACTCTGAATTCCGGCATCCGCCGGCGCACCGAAGAAACCGGACCCAAGGGCGGCCTCGTGGAGCAGCGGATCGAGACGTTCTCGCTCTCTCCGCTCCTGGGGTGGGAGGCCTCCTTCCGGAACGGGGTTCGGTTGACCGCCGCCAGCCGCGCGGACCGCACGAAGACGTCGAACGACGAGGTGGCGGGATACTTCCAGGAGCGCCGCAGCAAGGGGACCTCGATCCAGGTAAACAAGAACTTCCCCGCGGCCAAGGGGATCAAGTTCCCCTGGAGCAAGAAGCGCGTGAGACTGCCCAACGACCTGAATCTGGGCGCCAATATCGACATCGGCGCGGATCAGCTGATCCTCCATCAGCGCACCGGGGAATATCCTCAAGCGGACAACCAGAGCCTCACGGTTAGGAGCCAGAACAGCTACAATTTCAGCCAGGCGATTTCCGGCGGCTTCAATATGGAGTTCCGGCAGAGCAATGATCGGAAGACCAATGTGCTTCGTCGCGGCTTGACGCTTGAATTCACCGGCTCGTTCCGCTTCTAGGCCGCCGTCGCGCGGGCGGCCGGCGCGCGTGCTGCGCCATGCCCTTCCCGTGGCCGTTCTGGCGCTCGCGCTCACCTCCTGCGCGCGCACGCCCGAGGCCCTGGCCTTCGACGGAAAGCGCGCCTACGACTGGGTCGCGCGGCAGGTGGCCTTCGGCCCGCGGGCACCCGGCACCACGGCCCACGACTCCTGCTTCGCCATGCTGGTCGCGGGACTCCGCCAGAGCGCCGATATCGTCGCGGCCGACACGTTCCATTACGATTCGCCCGAACTCGGGAAGGACGTGCGGCTGATGAACGTGCTCGCGCGGTTTCGGCCCGACCAGCCGCGCCGGATTCTCCTGGCCGCCCACTGGGACACGCGCCCGTGGGCCGACCGCGATCCCGACCCGAATCTCCGGAATCGGCCAATCCTGGGCGCGAACGACGGCGGCTCCGGCGTCGCGGTGCTGCTCGAGCTGGCCGACCGCCTGAAGCGAAACGCCCCCGCGATCGGGGTCGACCTGGCCCTCTTCGACGGCGAGGACCTCGGCACCGAGAAGAACCCGGGCGGGTATTTCCGCGGATCCAAGCGCTATCTGGAGTGGCGCGCCGGCGAGCCGCCCCCCCTGTTCGTCATCGTGCTCGACATGGTCGGAAGAAAGGACGCGGCGTTCTACTGGGAAGGGAACTCCTACGACCAAGCCTCGAACATCGTCCTCCTCGTCTGGACGCGCGCCAAGGAGCTGGGCTTCAGACAGTTCCGGAGCGGGGTCAAATACACGGTCGCCGACGACCACATGCCGTTTTTGGGCGCCAATATCCCGGCCATCGACGTGATCGACTTCGACTTTCCCGAGTGGCACACCCACAAGGACGACCTCTCGGTGGTCGACCCGGGCACGCTGGAAGCGGTGGGCCGGGTGCTCCAGAGCCTCGTCACGGACGTCGACTTCCTGTCCAACTGACCCCCGCCGGGCTCTCCTCCAACTGAGCCCGTCGGGCGGCTCGACGGCCCCCCCTCCATAATGTCGCTTGACCGGCTGGCGGGACCCCTTTAGGTTCAGGGGTCCGAGTGGACCCGCCCGTCCACTCGTCCTTTTTCGGGCCGGGCCCGGGGTCGGGAGCGCCCAGGGGCGATTTGAATGGACCGAAATGACCTGCGAGAAAGCCTCTCCCAGCGCCTCCGCGCTCTCTTAGACGAGGAGGCGTTCGACCTGTGGGACCTGGAAGTCACATTCCAGTCGGGACGTACGGTGGTGCAGCTCACGGTGGAGCGCCCCGGGGGCGGCGTGACGCTGGACGACTGTACTTATTGGAACCGTAAGATCGGCCGCTATTTAGAAGCGGAGAACGTTCTCCCCGGATCGTATGTGATCGAGGTGGGCAGCCCCGGGATCGAGCGGTCGCTCACGCGGCCGGAACACTATACGCGCTACATCGGCAGCTCCCTGGAAGTGAAGCTGCACGACCCGCGCGAAGGGCGGCGGACGTTCCGCGGAGAACTCCGGGCCGCGGGCCCGGAGTCCATCGTGGTCGAGGATCCGGAGGCGGGCACGGTGTCGCTGCCGCACGCGGCGATCCGCAAGTCGCACCTGATCGTCGATCCGTGGGAAGGAATGCGCGGCAAGGACCGTCATCGGAAGGAACATGATCGTGGCTCGTGAGCCTCAAGTGAAGAATATGAACTACGAGCTGATGGACGCGATGGCTCAGATCGCGCGCGAGAAGAGCGTCGATAAATCGATCCTGATCGAGACGCTGGTGGCGGGGCTGCTCCAGGCCGGCAAGAAGCGGTACGGTCCCGAGGCCGACGTGGACGTGAAGTTCGACGAGCAGAGCGGCCGGATCATGATGGCCCTGCGCCGCACCGTCGTCGAGGACGCGGACGACCTCGGCCGCGAGATGGATCTGGCCGAGGCGCAGGCCACGGATCCCGACGCCCAGATCGGCCAGGTCGTCGCCCAGGAGCTGTCGCTGGAGGATCTGGGGCGGAACGCCATCGCCACGGCGAAGCAGGTGCTGGTCCAGCGGGTGCGTGAGGCGGAGCGGGAGCGCATCTACGAGGATTTCCACGACCGGGTCGGCGAGATGGTGCGCGGCACCGTGCAGCAGGTGGATCGCGGGAACATCTACGTGAAGCTGGACCGGTCCGAAGCGATCCTTCCGCCGCGTGAGCAGATCGCGCGCGACCGCTTCCACCAGGGCGACCACATCAAGGCGTACATCATCGCCGTGGACAAGCTGGCGCGCGGACCGCAGGTGATCCTGTCGCGGACGCACCCCGAGTTCCTGCGCCGGCTGTTCGAGTCCGAGGTCCCCGAGGTGGCGGAGAAGATCATCGAGATCAAGGGGATCGCCCGGGAGCCGGGCTCCCGCGCCAAGGTGTCGGTGGTCTCGAACGACGACAAGATCGACGCCGTGGGCGCGTGCGTGGGGATCAAGGGCTCGCGCGTGCAGGCGATCGTGCGCGAGCTGGGGGGCGAGAAGATCGACATCGTCCCGTGGAGCGTGGACTCCATCGTCTTCGTCACCCGCGCGCTCTCGCCGGCCAAGGTGATCGAGGCGCACGTGGTCGAGATGGAGCAGAAAATCCTGGTGACCGTGGCCGACGACCAGCTCTCGCTGGCGATCGGGAAGGGCGGCCAGAACGCGCGGCTCGCGGCCAAGCTCACCGGCTGGAAGATCGATCTGATCTCGAAGAGCGAGCGGGAGCGTCAAAAGGAATACGAGCGGAAGGCCCGCATCGACATCGAGGAGTTCGAGGCAGCGGGGCCCAAGCTGCGCGAGAAGCTGCTCCGCGAGGGGATCGAGACGGTGCAGGATCTCCTGAAGACGCCGCTCGAGGAGCTGCTCGCGATCCAGGGCGTCGGCGAGAAGACGGCCGAGAAGCTCCTGGAGGACGCGAAGGAGCTTTTGGCGCGGCGGGCCGAGGAGCTGGAGCAGGAGGCGAAGCGCGCGGCCCAGGCTGCCGAGGCCGCCGTCCTCGCCGGCGCGGCCGAGATCGTCAAGGAGCAGGAGCAGGTGGCCGTGGACCGTCTGGGAGAGGTTGGGGCCGTCCAGGTGGGCGACGTCGAGGCGAAGACCATCGACGAGGGCGAAGAGGACCCGCTGCCCCCTCTGGACGACGACGAAGACGAGGACTCCCGCGCCGCCGGCGCGGGGTCGGAAGAGCGGACGCCCGAGGCGTAGGGGCGAGAAAGAGGAGCGATGGCAGGCGTGAAGCGACGGGTGTACGAGGCGGCCAAGGATATGGGGATGTCGAGCGAGGCGCTCGTCTCCATCTTGAAGACCATGTCGGTCGAGGTGAAGAGCCACATGAGCTCCATCGGCGACGAGGTGGTCCAGCAGGTGCGCCTCAAGATCTCCCGTGAGAAGGAGGCGGTGAAGGAAGAGGAGGCTCGGCGCAAGGACCGGGCGGTGCAGGCGGCCAAGGTCGCCGCCGAGGCGCAGCGCCGCACCGCGCCCGCCGGCTCCGCGCTCCTCAAGACGAGCAAGCCCCCCAAGAAGAAGAAGCGGGTCGTGGACGAGAAGCTGGTCCGCGCATCGGTGCGCCGCACGCTCGCCGAGATGGACGGCTCGAAGCGCCGCCACCACCGCCGCGACGACAAGGAGGACGCCGCCGTAGGCGTCGAGGACGAGCCGCGCGTCATCCGCGTGAGCGAGTTCATCTCCGTGGCCGAGATGGCCGCCCGGCTCGAGGTGAAGCCGCAGGAAGTGATCGCCGTCTGCATGCGCCTCGGCATCATGGCGAACATCAACCGCCGCCTGGACAAGGACTCGATCCAGGCCGTGGCCGACGAGTTCGACTACGGCGTGGAGTTCGTCGACGAGCTGGGCGAAGAGGAGGCGGTCGAGGTCGAGGAGGTCGAGCAGCTCATCGCGCGCCCCCCGGTCGTGACGATCATGGGGCACGTGGACCACGGCAAGACCTCGCTCCTGGACCACATCCGGAAGACCAACGTGATCGCGGGGGAGGCCGGTGGCATCACGCAGCACATCGGCGCCTACGAGGTCGAGCTTCCCTCCGGCCAGAAGATCACGTTCCTCGACACCCCGGGCCACGAGGCCTTCACGGCCATGCGGGCCCGCGGCGCCCAGGTCACGGACATCGTCGTGCTGGTGGTGGCGGCGGACGACCAGGTCATGCCGCAGACGATCGAGGCGATCGACCACGCGCGCGCCGCGCAGGTGCCGATCATCGTCGCGATCAACAAGATCGACCTCCCCGACGCCAACGTCGAAATGGTGCGCCAGGGTCTGTCGCAGCAGAACCTCTTGGTCGAGGAGTGGGGCGGAAAGACCATCGCCGTCGCGATCTCCGCCAAGAAGGGGACCAACGTCGACAAGCTCCTCGAGATGATCCTCCTCCAGGCCGAGGTGCTCGAGCTGAAGGCCGATCCCTCCAAGCATGCGCGCGGCGTCATCATCGAGACGCGCGTGGAGCAGGGGCGCGGGGTGGTGGCCACGGTGCTGGTCCAGAAGGGGACGCTCCGGGTGGGCGACGCCTTCGTGGCCGGCGCGACCAGCGGCAAGGTCCGCGCGCTCCTGAACGAGCGCGGCCAGCGCATCCAGTCGGTGGGGCCCTCCTCGCCGGCCGGCGTGCTGGGCTTCGCCGCGGCGCCCCAGGCGGGCGACAACTTCGCCGCGATGGAGGACGAGCGCGAGGCGCGCGAGGTGGCGTCCAAGCGCGGGCAGCTCCTCCGCGAGCAGGAGTTCCGCCTCCACAAGCACGTCACGCTGACCGACCTCTACAGCCAGATCAAGTCGGGCAAGGTGAGCGACCTCCTCGTGGTGCTGAAGGCGGACGTGGACGGATCGGTGGAAGCGCTGGAGGACTCGCTGACCAAGCTCTCCACCGATGAGGTGAAGCTCCGCGTGATCCACCGCGGCGTGGGCCAGATCTCCGAGTCCGACGTGCTCCTGGCCGCGGCCTCGAACGCGGTGATCATCGGCTTCCACGTGAAGCCCGATTCCAAGGCCGCGGAGCTGGCCTCGAAGGAGAAGGTGGACGTCCGCCTCTACGAGGTCATCTACGAGGCGGTGGAGAACGTGAAGGACGCCATGTCCGGCCTCCTGCGCCCCGAGATCCGCGAGTCGGTCGCCGGCACCGCCGAAGTCCGAAAGGTCTTCCGCACCACCAAGTCCGGCACGATCGCGGGCTCGATGGTGCTCTCCGGCACGATGACGCGGAACGCGCGCGCGCGGCTCCTGCGCGGCGGCGAGGTGGTGTACGACGGGAAGATCTCCTCCCTGAAGCGCTTCAAGGACGACGCGCGCGAGGTGGCGAGCGGCTACGAGTGCGGGATCGGCCTCGAGGGCCGCGATGACATCCGGGAGCTGGACATCGTCGAGGCCTACGTTCTCGAGGAAGTCGCGCGCAAGCTGGCGTGAGATGGTGGTCGGGACGTTGAAATTGGAGCTGTTCCTGCCCGCCTCGGACTCGCTCAAGGCCAAGCGCTCGGTGTTGAACCGACTCAAAGAGCGCGTCCGCTCGGGGTTCAACGCGTCCATCGCCGAGGTGGAGCATCAGGACCTCTGGCAGCGCGCGGGCCTCGCGGTCGCGGTCGTGGGCGGGGCGCCCGGCGTGCTCGACAACGTCCTCCGCGACATCCTGGCCGCGGTGGAGCGCGACGACCGGCTCCAGGTCCTCGACTATCAGATCCGGATCACCTGATCGCGCCTCATGAGCCCACGCCCCGAGAGCCCACGAAAGCGCCGCGTCGCCGAGCGCATCCAGATGGAGATCGCCGAGATCCTGACGCGCGAGACCGAGGATCCGCGGCTCCGCATGCTCACCGTGACGGGGGCGCGCATCTCCAAGGACCTCTCGTCGGCGCGCGTCTGGGTGAGCGGTCGCATGGCGCCCCCCGAGGAAGCGGCCGTGCTCGCGGCGCTGGAGCACGCGGCCCCCTTCTTCCGGACCCTCCTTGCGCCGCGGCTCGGGCTCCGCATCGTGCCGACGCTCCGCTTCGAGTTCGACCACACCATCGAGGCGGGCGCGCGCATCGAGGAGCTTCTGCGCGAGATCAAGAGCCAGGGGGACGAGGATGCCGGCGACCCCGGCGACCCCGGTACCAAAGGTGCCTGACGACATGCCCTACGCCGGATTCCGCGCGTTCATCGACGCCCACGACGATTTCCTGATCCTCTCCCACATCGACCCCGACGGAGACGCGCTGGGCTCCTCGCTGGGCGTCTACTGGGCGCTAAGAGGCCTGGGGAAGAGGGCCGTGGTGGCGAACGAGTCGCCCGTCCCGGCCAACCTTGTCTTCCTCCCCGGCGCGTCGGAGATCCGCCTGACGCGCGACCTCCAAGCTCAACGCCGGGCGGTCTTCGTCCTCGACTGCTCTTCGATCGACCGCGTGGGCCCCGCGGGGATGGCGCTGGTCGCGCCCGACGCCCACGTCGCCTGCGTGGATCATCACGCGGGGAGCGACGGCTTTGGAAACCCGCGTCTCGTGAACGTGGACGCGAGCGCCACGGCCGAGCTGATTCACGAGATTCTCGAAGACTACGGCCTTCCGATCACGCCCGAGATCGCCGCGGCGCTCTACACCGGCATCGCCTCGGACACGGGCGCGTTTCGCTTCCGGAACACGACGCCGCGCGTGCTCCGCCTGGCCGCGCGGCTGGTGGAGCGCGGCGCCGATCCCTCGCGCACCGCCGAGTCCCTCTTCGGGCGGAAATCGGCGGCGAGCCTCCGCGTGCTGGGGCTGGCGCTGGCTTCGCTGGAATCCCGCGCGGACGGGAAGGTGAGCGCGCTCACCATTTCGCGCGCGATGTTCGACGAGGCGAAGGCGGCCCCCGAGGACGCGGACGGGATCGTGCAGTACGCGCAGACGGTGAACGGAGCGCGCGTCGGCGTCCTGCTCCAGGAGACGGCGCCCGGGGAAGTGCGGATCTCCTTTCGGTCGGACGGCACGGTCGACGTGAACCTGGTGGCCGGTCGCTTCGGCGGAGGCGGGCACCGGAACGCGGCCGGCGCGCGGCTCCGCGGCGATCTCAACGTCGTGCGGGAGTCGGTGCTCGGGGCCCTCGAACAAGCGGTGAATGGCGGACCTCCTGCACCTCGTGGATAAGCCGGAAGACTGGACGTCGCACGACGTGGTCGCCCGAATGCGCGGCATCCTGGGCGAGCGCCGCGTGGGGCATGCCGGCACCCTCGACCCCTTCGCGAGCGGACTTCTGATCCTGGGCGAGGGGCGGACCACGGCCCTCCTCTCCTGCATCGGGCTCCTCCCCAAGCGCTACGTGGCGCGCGCTCTCCTCGGCGTGGAGACCGACACGCACGACCGGACCGGCCGCGTGACGGCCCGGTGCGACGCCTCGGCGCTCCCCGGCATCGAAGCGGTCCGCACCGCTCTGGGCCGCTTTCGGGGACGGCAGGAGCAGCTTCCGCCGGCGTTTTCGGCGGTGAAGGTGGGCGGCGAGCGTCTCTACAAGGCCGCGCGGCGCGGCGAGGATCCGGAGCGGTCGCCGCGCACGGTCCACGTCTACGATCTCGAGCTGACCGAGGCCGCGCTTCCGGAGATCACCCTGGATCTCACCGTCAGCCGCGGCACCTACGTGCGGGCGCTGGCCCACGACCTGGGACGCCATCTGGGGTGCGGCGCCCACCTGGTCGCGCTCCGCCGGACGGCCATCGGCCCGTTTCACGTGGACCACGCCCTCTCGCCGGCCCGCGGCGCGGCACCCCCGCAGGCCCGCTTTCGCGAGCGGGCCATCGCGCCCGAGCGCGCGCTCGCCTTCCTGCCGCGGGTCCACCTCACCGAGAGCGAGACGGAGCGGCTTCGGCACGGCGTCGGGCCGGTGGTGGACGAGGGACGCTACGAAGCCGCCGACCACGCCGATCCGCTTCCCCCCGGTGAGCCGGGGTGGCCCGTCGCGCTGATCGACCCCGCGGGGCTCCTCGTGGCGCTGGCCCGGCACCGCGAATCGCAGAGCGCGGGCAGCCCCCTGGGACTTCTGCGCGTCGTGGCGCCGGCGTGAGCGCGGGCAAAGCACCGGGCGCGCCGTCCCGCGAAACAGCGGCCGCGCGCCCGGTCGCCCTCACCATCGGGGTCTTCGACGGTCTTCACCGCGGGCACCGCCTCGTGATCGAGGCGACGGTCCGCGCGGCCCGCGAGCGGGGAGGAGCGGCCTGGGTCGCCACGTTCGATCCCCATCCCGACGCCGTGGTCCGTGGAAGCGAGCCGCGCCCCTGGATCACGCCGCCCGACGAGCGCCAGGCGCTCCTCCACGGCCTCGGCGCGGACCGCGTCGAGGTGATTCGTTTTGACCGCTCGGTGCAGGACCTCCTCCCCGAGGAATTTCTCGATCGAGTGCTCGGGCCGGGGGCGCCTCTCCGCACGCTCGTCATCGGTCCCGACTTCAAGATGGGACGGAACCGGGTGGGCGATCGCCACTACCTCGAAGCCCTTGGGAGCCGGAAGGGATTCGAAGTGCGCGAGATCCCTTTCCTCCAGGGAGAAGGGGGCAAGCTCTCGAGCACCCTCCTCCGCCGGGAGATCGAGGCGGGGCGCATGGAGGAGGCGGCGGGCATCCTGGGCAGGCCCTACGCGCTCGAGGGGACCGTGGGGAGCGGGGCGGGTCGCGGGACGGGGCTGGGCTATCCGACCGCGAATCTAGAATTGACCCCTCTGAAGCTGCTGCCGGCTCCGGGCATCTATCTATCCGAGAATTACTTGGGCGGCTCCGCCGAGGGGGCTGAAAGCCGCGATCGGCACGCCGGAATCACCTACGTCGGGAGCGCCGGGACGTTCGGCCCCGGCCCGGTGCGGGTGGAGGTCCACCTCCTAGATTTCCAGGGCAGCCTGAAGGGTCAAAGCCTCCGCACCCTCCTGATCCGCCGGCTCCGGGCCGATAAGGTCTTCGATTCGCCGCGGGCACTCATCGAAGCGATGGATAACGACTTGGCCGAGGCGCGCTCGTACTGAGCGGAGCCGGCCGTAACGTCCGGCAGGGCAGCGGGGGCAAATGATCCCTTGCAACCCGGTCGGCATATGATTAGATTCCCGCTCCAGAGAGAGAGGGAAAGTCAAGGAGGTGGCACCGGTGCCGTTATCGCCTGAGCGAAAGCGCGAAGTCATAGGACAGTTCAAGACCCACGAGTCCGATTCCGGCTCGGCGGAGGTCCAGATCGCGCTGCTCACGGAACGAATCAAGTACCTCACGGAGCACTTCAAAGTCCACAAACGCGACCATCACAGTCGCCGTGGGCTGCTCCGGATGGTAGGTCAAAGGCGACGGCTGCTCGACTATCTGAAGCTGACCAAAGTCGAGCGCTACCGGGCAGTGGTCAAGGAGCTCGGCCTCCGCAAGTAGCTCCTCCCGCGTGAGCGGGACCTCGCCGTACTTCCTCCCGAAGACACCTCTGCGAGCTGTTCCGGCCCATGGTTCGCCGGCAGCCACGCGTGTCCCGAGAGCCAGTCGAACGTACAAAAGGAGATGAGAATGCCCGAATCAGTAAGCCTTGAGCTCGGCGGCCGCCCCTACCGCATCGAGGTCGGCAAAGTCGCCCGGCAGGCGTCGGGTTCCACGTGGGTCCAGTACGGAGAGACCGTCATTCTGTGCGCGGCGGTCGGCAGCAAGGACCCGATCGAGAAGGACTTTTTCCCGCTCAGTGTCGAGTACCGCGAGAAGACATACGCCGCGGGGCGCATCCCCGGAGGATTTTTCAAACGCGAAGGGCGTCCGACCGAGAAGGAGATCCTTTCGAGCCGCCTCATCGACCGGCCGCTCCGGCCGCTCTTTCCGGACGGCTTCCGGAACGAGATCCAGATCATGTGCACGGTTCTTTCCGCGGATCAGCAGAACGATTCCGACATCCTCGGCATCACCGGCGCCTCGGCGGCGCTCATGGTCTCGGACATTCCGTTCCCCGAGCCCGTTTCCGCGGTGCGCGTTGGGCTGATTGAAGGGAAGCTGATCCTGAACCCGACCTTCACCGAGCTGGACGAATCGGAGCTCGACCTGGTCGTGGCGGCCACCGACTCCAACATCGTCATGGTGGAGGCGGGAGCGCGCGAGGTGCAGGAGTCGCAGATCGTGGAGGCGCTGGAGTTCGCGCACGGCGCGATCCGCCAGCTGAACAAGCTCCAGAACGAGCTGCGGGAGCGCGTCGGGAAGCCGAAGCGCCAGTTCCCGCTGCCCGACCGCGACCAGGCGCTGGCCTCGCTGATCGCGACGGCCTACGCGGACAAGGTGCGCCAGGCCAACCGCATCGCCGAGAAGCACGCCCGACAGGAGGCGCTCGACAAGATCGGCCAGGAGGCGGTGCTCCAGTTCGAAGCGACGCATCTCGGCTCGGCCAAGCTGGTGCGCAAGGTGCTGGGTGAGGTGGAGGAGAAGGACGTCCGCATGATGATCGTGAAGGAGCACAAGCGCCCCGACGGGCGCGGCTTCGACGACATCCGGGCGATCACCTGCGAAGTGGGCACGCTGCCCCGCACGCACGGCTCGTCGCTCTTCACGCGCGGGCAGACCCAGGCCCTGGTCATCGCCACGCTCGGCACCAAGCAGGACGAGCAGCGGGTCGAGGAGCTGGAAGGGCAATCGTGGAAGAGCTTCATGCTGCACTACAACTTCCCGCCCTACAGCGTCGGCGAGGTCCGGCCGTTCCGGGGTCCCGGACGGCGCGAGATCGGCCACGGCGCCCTGGCGGAGCGTTCGCTCGAGCCGTTGATCCCGAGCGACGTCGACTTCCCGTACACGATCCGGATCGTCTCCGACATCCTGGAGTCGAACGGCAGCTCGTCGATGGCGACGGTCTGCGGCGGTAGCCTCTCCCTGATGGACGCGGGCGTGCCGATCAAGACGCACGTGGCCGGGGTGGCGATGGGCCTGGTGAAGGAGGGGGAGGAGTTCGCGATCCTCACCGACATCCAGGGCGTCGAGGATAATTAGCATACACTAATTTCAATCGCATCAACTTTATAACTAATGACTGCTAATGACTAATGACTGATAATTCACGGCAACTAA
>JANLXD010000338.1:0-3441 GCA_031364935.1 Candidatus Eiseniibacteriota bacterium | reverse complement strand
CAGGCTCCACCAGAACGCAGTCGAACTTCCCGGCCGGAACTTCGATCCGCTCCCGCCGGAGCACCTTCACCTCCATCGCGTACGATTTCCGATTGTCGTGGGTCGGAATGGAGAGCGTGGCGCCGTTGGCGAGGGGTTGGGTCCGGACGTAGTAGAACGCCGAGAGCACGTCGTGCACCCCGGCCGGAACGTCGAGCGTCGGTCCGCCCGAGTAGATTGCCTGATGCCGCTCCTGGTCGAAGCGGACGTCCAGGTCCTGCTTGTAGCCCCCCTCGCGGAGGTGCTTCACGAACCGGCGCGAGAAGAGCGACTCGGCGTCGATGTACGACTCGGCGCGGTCGCGCACCTTGTAGAACTTGGAGACGAACGAGTTCGATTCTGTCTTGGAGACGATCCGGTAGGCGCGACGCCCGTCCACGGTGTGAAGATTCTGGACCTGCATCAGGCTGGAGCCGCCGTTCAGTCCGTTCCACTCGATCGAGAACTGGAAGTACTCACCGATCCGCCACGGCACCGGAGCGAAGCGCTTCCGCTCCTCGGCGGAGATCCAGGAGCCGAACCCGGAGGAGTCGCCCGACGATCCCTCGGCGGAGGCCAGATCCCCGGAGACCAGGGCGCCGGAGGGAGCCGGCGGGACCCCCGCGGCCCCGGCAACGCCGGAAGCCACGACGAGCCACGCGGCCAGGGCGGTGCGTCGGCGTCGGGGGCGCTCCGGTTCTCGCAACGATCTCTCCTTGATATGTGTCCGCGCCGGCGGGTGGGATGTGCCCGCTCCGAGCCGACCGGGCCCACCTCTATATACCCCGAGCCGGCCCGCCCCATGCGCCCGAACCGCCGGCGGTCAGCGACCGGTGTGGCCGAAGCCTCCGGAGCCCCGCGCGGTCTCGGGGAGCGAATCCGCCACCTCGAGGCGCGCCTGAGTCACGGGAGCCACGACGAGCTGCGCGATCCGGTCGCCCCGCTTCACGACATAGCGCTCGGACCCCCAGTTCAGGAGCAGAACCGTCACCTCGCCGCGGTAGTCGGAGTCGATCGTACCCGGCGCGTTCGGCAGGCCGATGGCGTGGCGGAGCGCGAGGCCGCTCCGGCCCCTCACCTGTCCCTCGTGGCCGGGCGGTATCTCGATCTGGATTCCGGTGGGGACCGCCGCCACGCGCCCCGGAAGGAGGGTCAGCTCCTCCTCGATCGCCGCGCGCAGGTCCATCCCCGCGGCGTGCTCGGTCGCATAGGCGGGAACCCCGACGGCGTGCGGCAGGAGCGTGACGCGAACCGGAAGGCCGGCGCTCACGCCACCTCGCGGTGGTTCAAGTCGGCAGCCGAGAACGCGCCGTGCGCGTTGGCCCCCAGCGCCACCAGGGAGAGGCGGTCGCGGTCGAGCACGCGCGCGGCCATGGCGCGGACGTCCGCAGCCGTGATCCGGTCGATCAGCTGCACCAGCTCGTCTACCGCGAGGAAGCGCCCGCTGTAGATGATCGAGCGGGCGATCCGGTGCATCCGGTTCGACGTGCTCTCCAGCCCCAGGAGGAGGCTCCCCTTGAGCTGCGCCTTCGCCGACTCGAGCTCGTCCGGCGAGATCCCGTCGTTCACGATCCGGTCGAACTCTTCCAGCGTCAGCCGAACAGCCTTACGCCCTTGCGACGGATGGACGCTCATCGCCGCGCAGAAGATGCCGGCGTCCTCGTAGGAATCGGAATAGGTGTAGACGGAGTAGGCGAGCCCCTCCTGCTCCCGCACGCGCTGGAAGAGGCGCGAGGACATGCCGCCGCCCAACACCGTGGAGAGAAGGACCAGGGCGTAGCGATCGGGATCCTCCTGGCGGAGCCCGGGCGCCCCGATGCAGAGATACTGCTGCGCCAGGTCGCGAACGTGGTGCACGACGTCGCGCCCGCCGTCCTTTCCGGCCCGCGGCGCGTCGCCCAGGGCGGGACCGGCAGGCGCCCCCTCGAAGTGGCGGGCGACCAGGTCCACGACGCGGGGCCACTCGAAGCGGCCCGCGACGGCGACGACGAGATTTCCGGCCGTGTAGTGGCGCCGGTGGTACGCCTCCACCTGATCACGCGTGAACGAGGAGACCGTCTCCTCGCTCCCGAGGATCCGGTTTCCCAGCGGATGCCCGTTCCACACGATGTCGGCGAAGAGGTCGTGCACGCAGTCGTCGGGCGTGTCGTCGTAGTTGTGGATCTCCTCGGTGACGACCTGTTTCTCCTTGGCCACGTCCGCCGGGTCGAGGCGCGGCGCCAGCGACACGTCGGCCAGAACGTCCACCGCCAGGTCCAGGTGCTCGTCCAGGGCCCGGGCGTAGAAGCAGGTCGACTCGCGCCCCGTGAACGCGTCCAGGTGCCCGCCCACCGACTCGAGGGAGAGGGCGATCTGGTAGGCGTCGCGGCGACGCGATCCCTTGAAGACCATGTGCTCGAGGAAGTGGGACATGCCGCCCTCGGCCGGGCTCTCGTGGCGCGCGCCGACCTTGAGCCAGACGCCGATCGCAAGGGAGCGGACGGAGTCCATCTCCTCGCCGATCACCGTCAGCCCCGACGGCAGCACGATCCGATGGAAGCGGCCCGGGTCGCTCATATCGCTCATCCGGAAACGGCGACGGAGGCCGTAGCCTCCGTCGCGCAACGTGAGTCGATGTGTGGATGCGTCAACGCCGCGACGGCTCCGGCCGGCGCCGTCCGCGGTCTCCGCCGCGTCCGCCCCCGCCACCCCCGCGCCGCCCATCCTCGCCGCCGTCCTTGGCGCCGTCATCGGCGGACGGCACGTAACCCGGCAGTGCCTGCTTGCGGCTCAGCTTGATCTTCCCTTCGCGGTCGATGCCGATCACCTTCACGAGGACCGTGTCCCCCTCGTTGATCACGTCTTCGACCCGCTCGACCCGCTTCGGCTCCAGCTCGGAAATGTGGACCAGGCCGTCCTTGCCGGGGGATATCTCCACGAAGGCGCCGAACGGCACCACGCGGCGCACCAGACCCTGGTAGACGCGACCGATCTCCGGATCCTCCGTGATGCCGCGGATGATTTCCCGCGCCCGATCTCCGTCCGCGCCGCTGAAGGCCGCGATCCGGATCTCGCCGGTGTCCTCGATATCGATCTGCGTCCCGGTCTCGGCGCTGATCTTCTTGATCATCTTGCCGCCCGGTCCGATGACCTCGCGGATCTTGTCCGGGTCGATCATCATGATGTAGATGCGCGGCGCGTACGGCGACAGCTCCGTGCGCGGCGTCGCGATGGCGGCGTCCATCTTCCCCAGCACGAAGAGGCGGGCCTTCTTCGCCCGGTCCAGCGCCTGGGACATGAGGGCGTAGGAGACGCCAGCGATCTTGATGTCCATCTGGAGGGCCGTGATCCCGTCCTTGGTCCCGGCCACCTTGAAGTCCATGTCCCCGAGATGGTCCTCGACGCCCTGGATGTCGGCGAGGTCCGGCCGTTCCGGGGTCCCGG
>JANLXD010000330.1:0-2229 GCA_031364935.1 Candidatus Eiseniibacteriota bacterium | reverse complement strand
GATGGTTCCGGCGCGCCCGGACGATCGCCCGGATCGCGCCCACCGTGGCCTCCACCGCCGCGGGCGACGTCTCTCCACCCACGCGCTCGAGCGCGCTCCCGACCCGCTTCACCACGGCGACGATCAGCGCCAGGTCGTCGGCGTCGAACTCGAGCCCGTTTCGCTTGTTGTTCACGTTCACCACGCCCACCGTCTCCCCCGCGATCCGGAGCGGCACGCAGAGGAGCGACTTGGTCTCGTACTGCGGGTGGTTCATCTTCCGAAACCGGCGGTCCGATTCGATGTCCGCGACGATCAGGTTCTCCGACGTGTGCGCCACCCACCCCGCGATCGAGTCGCCGGTGCGCACGCGCGTGCGTGCCACCGTGTCGGGATCGAGGCCGTGGGCGGCCTGGATCACCAGCTCGGCCGCGTCCTCGCTGAAGAACATGAACGACACGATCCCAGCGTCCATCACCTCGGCGATCATCTCGACGGAGGTCTGGAGCAGCGCGCGCAGGTCCGGCTGCTCGAAGAACGGCGCGAGCGACTGGATGAGCGAACGGAAGCCGCGCTGCTCGCGCGGCAGGTCCACGACGAACCGGCTGCCGGTCCCCAGCTCGCTCTCCACCTGGATGGTGCCGCCGTGGAGCTCGACCACACGCTTCACGATGGCGAGCCCGAGCCCCGTTCCCCCGGCGCGCTCCACGCCGTCCGCTTCGACGCGGTAGAAGCGGTCGAACACGCGGGCGAGCTGGTCCGCGGGAATCCCCATTCCCTGGTCCGCCACGACGATCCGGATCCGGTCCTGGACCGCGGCCCCGGTCACGGTGACCTCGCGGTCGACCGGGGAGAATTTGACCGCGTTGTGGATCAGGTTCACGAGGACCTGCTTCAGGAGGTCGGGGTCGGCTTCGATCGGCGGCAAGTCGGGGTCCAGGTGCACCTGCAGCACGAGGCGGCGCTCCTTGAGTCCGGGCTCGACGGTGGGGGCCACTTCTTCGACGAGCCGCGCGAGCGACAGCGGAACGGCGTTCAGCCGGCGCTTCCCCGAGTCCATCCGGCTCAAGTCCAGCACGTCGTTCACCATGCGGGAGAGCCGGTCGCACTCCTCGTCGATGATCCCCAGGAATTTCTTGTGGAGCGGAAACGTGGAGTTGTCCGAGTTGTCCATCAGGGTCTCGGTGTAGGCCTTGATCGCGGTCAGCGGCGTGCGGAGCTCGTGGCTCACCACGGAGATCAGGTCGGACTTGGCCTCCTCGATCCGGTGGAGCGAGGCGCGCGCGTCCTCGAGCTGCCTGGTCTTCGCCTCGATCTCGGCCCGCATGCGGAGCCGCTCGACCGCAAGGCCGATCTGGTCGGCCAGGTAGAGGAGCGCGCGCCGGCGCCGCCCGGTCAGGGCAACGACGCGGCGGTAGCCGAGCACCGCCACGCCGAGGAGCGACGTGCCCATCACGATGGGGACGCCGATCACGGTTGCGAATTTGCCGTCGCGCCACGGGATCCCCTCGCCGGTGGCCGACGCGGCGGGAGCGTCCACGACGAGCGTCTCCCTCCGGAGGACCCGCTCCAGGAAGCTGTTCGACCGCGGTGCGTAGCGGACCCGGCCCACCGGCCCGCGCGTGCCGCGCTCGAACGCTTCCCCTTCCAGCTCCCCCGTGTCGTAGTCGACCAGGAAGAGAGCGAATCCGTCGGCGCGCGCGATCTCGAGGACGTGCTGCGCCAGGCCGGTGACGAGGCCGCGCGTGTCGAAGGCGGACTGGACGGCGAAGGCGAGGCTCGCGAGGCTGCCGAGGAGCTTCGAGCCGGCGCGGTCTCCGCCGGGTACCGACGCACCGTTCACGGCTTCTTCTCGCTGCGCCGTCGAGCCGGCGGGATGGGCGCCGCCGCCGTGGCGTCCGTGCGCCGGTCGGAAACGACGACGCTGCCTGGCGTCGCCTTGCCGATTTTCTTCAGGTCCTTCGCGATGTCGCTCACGTGCGCGCTGTGCTGGATGTCGCGCTCCGTGTTGGTCACGATGAGGATCGTGATGGAGAGGATCGGAAAGTCGTTCCACCCGCCCTGGCGGCTGGAAAGAACCGTGATGTGACCCCGCTCCATGTCCTCGGGGTCGTACTGAAGGCCGATCCGGGCGTCGAACTCCCTCTTCACGGCCTCGGCGACGGCCGGCGCGCGGGAGGGAATCGTCACGATCACGAAGTCGTCGCCGCCGATGTGACCCAGAAAGCCGCCCGACACGTTGGCGAGCTT
>JANLXD010000505.1:0-2358 GCA_031364935.1 Candidatus Eiseniibacteriota bacterium | reverse complement strand
GCCGCCGGCGCGGCGCCGTCCGCCCGACACGCCCACCCGGCTCCCGCCGCCCGTGCGCGATCCCAATCCCAAGCCTCCGGTGGCGGATCCGCCCCAGAAGCCCAGCAAGCGACCGATCCGGGAGCCGCTCGACAAGGCGGCGCTTGCCGCGCTGGGGCTGAGATGAAGGCCGTCCGCCAGACCATCACGCCGGCCATGGTTCGCCGCGTGCGTGCTTCCTGCGCGTCCGGCCGGGTTGTATCGGGTACAAGGCCCCCGGGCAACGGTTACATGTGCGGCGCGCTCCTTTCCCTCAAAACCCCTCCGTTACCCGCAGAGTAGCCGCAGGTTAGGATCGTTCCTTTTCTGGCACGGAAGCTGCGAATACGGCCGAAAGCCAGGCGCCGCTTCTGTCCCGTCACTCGCGTCCTGTCGGGGCGCGGTCCGAGCGGGCCTTATGGCCTGGACGCTCTTGAGGAGGTTCCGAAATGCTGTGGACCATCACGATTCTTCTATTCGTGCTGTGGCTCATCGGAATGGTGTCGAACTACACGATGGGTGGGCTGATCCACCTGCTTCTGTTGATCGCGGTCGTCACCATGCTGATCCGGATCATCCAGGGACGGCGCCCGGTCTGAGCACGGCTTTTGACGCGGGGTCGCGCGATTGCTCATGCGTCGGCCCCGCGATTTCTTTTTTCGTATTCGCTGAACGAAACGGGCGGCCCCGCGGTTCATCGCCGCCGAGCCGCCCGTCGTGTATGCGCTTCCGATTCAACCGCTCAGCGCGCTGTCTTGCCTCCTCCGCTCCGGCCCGATCCACTGCGCGCTTGCGACTCGGCCGGCTCCATCTCTTCGCCGCAGACACACATGAAGGACTGCTCCTCCAGGTCTTCCGCCTGGGACGCCTTGACTACGGTGATCTCGCAGGCGCACTCTTCGTTCGTGCACTGGAACTTTTCACCCTGCTGCATGACGGTGCTCCTTTCCGGCGGGGAAAGCCCCGCCCTCAGCCCCTGCCCGCTCCACGTCCCGCTGCCTGCACGTTGATGGACGACTCGGCCACCTGCGTGAGAGTCTTGTCCGCTTCGTACTCCTCGTCCAGCGTCGCCTGCAATGCCTGGGCCGCCGGCCGGTCGCCGCGAAATTCGGCGAACGTGCGCAGCGTCCCGTAGACCGCGATCTCGTAGTGCTCGACCTTCTGCGCCGCCGCGATCAGGCCCGCGTCGCGCACACTCGGATCCGCGTCGCTCTTCACGATCTCGTCACCCTCCTCGATGAGAGCGACCATGACTTTGCACGACTTCCCCTTGGAGGGATGGCCCAGACTGCGGAAAATCTCGTCCAGACGGCGCACGTGTCCGCGCGTCTGCTCCAGATGGTCCTCGAACGCCGTGCGAAGCTCCGTTGAGGAAGCCGCCTTGGCCATTTGAGGGATGGCACGCACGAGCTGGTTCTCGGCGTCGTAGATGTCCCGGAGCTGCTCGACGTATAGCTTTTCAAGCGAGTCCACCTGCATGTTCTCTCCTCGCTCCGGCGCCGCCGCGGTTTACCCCGCGGGGACCCGCCGGTGCATGTGCCCTTCGGAAATGCGCGTGTGCTCGAAGGTGTCGCGCGCGCGCTTCATCGAGATCCGTGCATCCTCCTTCACGCCGTTGATGGTATTGCGGGCTTTCCCAATCACTTCCTTGGCGCCGGTGCCCACGCGCCGAGCCGTCCGATTGATTCCTCGGCGAGCGTCGCGTCCCGCCGGCGAGAGAAGCAGCGCGACGCCGACTCCGATGAACGCGGCGATCGCGAACGATCCTTTGGGTCTGTTGCCTCGTGTTTCGTTACCCGACTGATGCCGTTCGTACATGATGATCCTCCCTGGGTAGGGTGGAAGAGTTGTCTGCCGGCCCTCGCGGTCACGCCGCGTTCCGGCGGATGGAAGCTGTGGTCGGGAACGACAGGCCTGAGGATCGGGTAGTCGCTTGTTACAATTACAGCGACCGGTTCGGTCCGTCCTCTGTGGCCTTCCCGCCGTGCTCCCCCACGGAGTGGCGTCGAGCAAGGACAAGGCCACCCCGAAAATGGCGAAAAACCTGGTCTTGAAAAAATTGCCTGGAAGCCGCAAACTTATAGGCCATGCCGCGTTGGTGAGGGGCGAAAGCTCCGGCGCGGGGGAACGACGGAATAGCCGCGTCCACGGTGCTCTCACCGGCGGCGGGTTCGGGGGGCAGTTTTGACGTTGCGTGCAGCTGTGGATCAAAGCAATGGGATCAGCGCCGATGGCGTCGCACAGGACGCGGTCTCGGCGCGCCTGGCCGAGCACCGGCTCCATCTGGGGCGCATGTATTCCGCTCTGGCCCACGATCTCCAGGGCCACCTCAATTCGATG
>JANLXD010000503.1:0-2180 GCA_031364935.1 Candidatus Eiseniibacteriota bacterium | reverse complement strand
CCCGCGGCTCATCCACCAACAGCCGAACAGCTTCTTCTCCGAGGACCGGAACATGCGCCGGCATACGGCCAGCGGCCGGCGGCTAGCGCGTGCAGCGGTCCCATGCCGCCGCCGCGCCGTCCCCCATCCCGACGGAGAAGGGGCGGTCCGGCGACATGCGACGCCCGCTCTCCTCCGGCTCCCACGTCACCTGACGGACCGCGGCTCCCTGTCCCGCGACGTCGAACAGACACCGGACGTAGGGAGACAGGCCGACGAACCAGATCGAGGCGCCGCGGTGGCGATGCCGCGCTACGCGCTGCGCGAATTCGGGCAGGGCGCGGAAGTCCAGGTGCGCGACGCCCGAGAAGTCGACGGAGACCACGTCGCGCGGCGAGCGCGCGCGGTCGGAGATCGTCTCCACGACCAGCGCCAGCTCGCGCACGCCCAGGGCGCCATAGAGGCGGAGCGTCGCGGCGGCGCCGCCGGCCGGAGCTTCCCACTGGTAGGTGGGGCGCTCGGGCGTCGGCACGTTCCGGAGCGGTGCGATCATGGGAGCAGCTCTCCCGCGATCTCCTCGTAGCTCTTGTCGGTGCTGCCGAGATACTTCTCGAAGAGATCGGGATTCCAGATCTCGAGATGATCGAGCAGCCCCACGACGAGAACCTCCTTGGTCAGCTTCGCGTGCGTGATCAGCCGCGACGGAAGAGCCACGCGCCCCTGCGCGTCGAGTACCTCGTCGCGCGAATCGAAGAGCAGCATCCGCTGGTAGCGGCGGTTGGTTTCGTCAGAGAAGGAACGGGAGCGCAGCCGTTCGTCGAGGCGGCGGAATTCGTCCGAGGGGTAGAGCGCGATGCACGACTCCAGGCCGCGCACGATGACGAACGTTTCGTCGGCCTCGCCCGAGAGCTGGCGGCGAAAGCGCGCGGGGATGCTCACCCGACCCTTGTGGTCGATGGAATGCTGGTAGCTGCCCCGAAACGCCGCCATCCGGACCGCCGACCCTCCCCCACCGCTCCCCGCTCGAGAACTGGACGATTCCCCACTTCGCCCCACTACTTGCCACAAGCCGCATCCTAGGACTCCCAAAGGGGGGTGTCAAGCCGGATTCGTCAGAATTACTAAAATTTTATTTTATTGCGGCACTTGAAATTAGGTTAGGTAAACCACGTAGTGGGGAACGTTCTTTCCGGGTAGGGGAGAGCCGGTGCTCTACGTGCTTCCTACAGGCGCTCCTACGGAGTCCTACGCACCCATTCGGGAGAGCATTTCGGCCGCTCGGACGGCCTGATACTGCCGCTCCCAGGCGACGCGGAGGGCGCTCGGGGGGGGTTGCGTGGGGCGCTCCCCCCGGCGCCACGCCGTCACCCAGCCGCGGAGCAGGGCCGCCACCTCGTCGGCGGCGTTCGAGGGGAGCACGGCGCTCTGTCCGGCCGCGCGCAGGAGATCGGCGGCGGGCCCCTGGTCCACGACGGCGAGGACGGGGCGTCCGCTCGTCGCGTACTCGTAGATCTTCCCCGTGTAGAGCAGCGAATCAGCGGAGCCGCCGTGGCCCAACAGCGCGAGCGCGTCCGCGCGCCGCATCGCCGCCAGCGCTTCGAGGTGCGGGCGGGACGGAGCGATCGCCACCACGCCCTTGAGCGCCGCGAGGAGCGGATCGCCCGCCGCGAGCTCCTCGTTGCCGCCGAGGAATCGGATGCGCAGCGATTGCGCGATGGAAGGATCGGCCGCGATCGCGCGGCGCGCGCCTTCGAGGAGCGTGCGCGCGGTGGGGCGATGCGCGAGCTGCCCCGCGTGCAGGAGCACGAAGCGCCCGCGGTCGCGCGCGGCGTCCTCGTCCACCGAGGCCGGATGGATCGCGTCGGCGCGCAGCCAGTCGTCGGAGTCCACGCCGTTCGGAAGGACCACGATGTGCTCGGGCGGGACGTTGGGATAGCGCTCGCGGTAGAGCGCGGCCATCGCCTCGCTCACCACCGTGACGCGGTCGGCGCGACGCACCACCTCGGCTTCGAGCGCGCGGTGGCGCCGGTCGTGCCAGCGCGATGGAGGCGCGTAGGTCACGCGTCCCACCCAGGGATCGCGGAAGTCGGCCACCCAGGGTAGTCCGAAGCGCGCCTTCAACTCGAGCCCGGCGTCGTGGGCGCTCTCGGGACTCGACGTGGTCCAGAGCGCGTCGATACCGCCCGCCTCGATCCGCTTCG
>JANLXD010000268.1:0-3444 GCA_031364935.1 Candidatus Eiseniibacteriota bacterium | reverse complement strand
GATCAGCTTCTCCGGGTACTGGAACGGCCCGTAGTTGTTGCTGCAGCGCGTCACCACGGCCGGGACGCCGTGGGTCACGGCGTAGGCATAGGCCAAGCGGTCGCCGCCGATCTTCGAGGCGGCGTAGGGGTTTCGCGCGTGGAGCGGCGAGTCCTCGGTGGCCGCGTCTTCCATGATCTCGCCGTAGACCTCGTCGGTGGAGATCTGGATGAAGCGGCGCACGCCGATTCGGCGGGCCCCTTCCAGGAGCACGTAAACCCCGTAGGTGTCGGTCAGCACGAAGCTCGAGGCGTCCTCGATCGAGCGGTCGACGTGGGTCTCGGCCGCGAAGTTCACCACCACGTCCGCGCCCGCCATCGCGCCGGCGACGACGGCGGGATCGCAGATGTCGCCGCGCACGAAGCGATAGCCGGGCGCATCCTTCACCGCCTCGAGGTTCGCCAGGTTTCCCGCGTAGGTCAGCTTGTCGAGCACGGTGATCCGCGCGTCGGGGAAGCGGCGGCGAAGATGGTGAACGAAGTTCGACCCGATGAAGCCCGCGCCTCCCGTGACGAGGAAGTGGGCGCGCTTCAGATCCGGCGCCTTAGCCATCCTTCCGCGACCAATCGTAGGGGATGTCGTTCTTGTGCGGATCCGCGCGGAACTCGTCCGGCGTCGCATAGTTGTAGGGCTCGGTCGGCGTGTTCACGAGCATCGCCGGCTCGGTGCCGATCCCCTTCATGCCGTGCCAGACCCCGGGAGGGATCGTGACCAGCACGGGGTTCTTCTCCCCCATGAAGAACTCGTTGATCTCCCCCTTCGTGGGCGAATCGGCGCGGTCGTCGTACAGCACCACCTTCATCATCCCCTTCACGATCACGAAGTGGTCGGTCTGGATCTTGTGATAGTGCCATCCCTTCACCACGCCCGGGTAGGCCACCGAGACGTAGCTCTGCCCGAAGCGCTGAAAGAACGGATCGTCCTTGCGCATCATCTCCATGAGATAGCCGCGCTCGTCGGCGATCACCTTGAGCGGCTTCACGACCACGCCGTGGATCAGCTTCATGAGGGCCTCCCGACCGATGTGTACGAGAATCCCAGGCGCCGCACCGCGGCCGGCTCGTAGACGTTTCGAAGATCGACAATGGCGCGCCGCCGCATGGCGCGCTTGACGCGCGACAGATCGAGGCGCCGGAATTCGTTCCACTCGGTGACCAGCACCATCACGTCCGCGCCCTTCACGGCATCATAGGCGTTCTGCGCGAAGTGGAGCCCGCTCGGCAGCCCTTCCGCGTCGGCGCGCACGGCCGGATCGTAGACGCGAATGTTCACGCCCTTGCGCCGCAACGCGCGGATCAGGTCCAGGGACGGCGCCTCGCGAAGATCGTCGGTGTCGGGCTTGTAGGAGAGCCCCAGGACGGCGACGGTGTGCGGCTTCCGCCCCTTCAAGGCGGCCAGCACCTTCTTCAAAGCCCGCGTCCGCTGCCCCTCGTTGGTCTCGATCGCGGCTTCCACCACCGGCAGCCGCACGCCGGCGCGGCGCGCGAATTCCCTCATGGCGCGCGTGTCCTTGGGGAGGCAACTCCCGCCGAATCCGGGGCCCGGATGGAGGAACTTGGAGCCGATGCGGCGGTCCAGTCCGATCGCCCGGGCCACGTCGTGAACGTCGACGCCCAGCGCCTCGGACAGGTTCGCGATCTCGTTGATGAATGAGATCTTGGTCGCGAGGAACGCGTTGGCCGCGTACTTGATCAGCTCCGCCGTCCGCACGCTCACGAAGACCGTGGGCGTCTCGATGAGATAGAGCGGCGAGTAGACCTCGCGCAATAGCTCCGCGGCGCGCGGCGAGTCCGCGCCGATCACGATGCGGTCCGGGCGCATGAAATTCTCGACGGCCGTCCCCTCGCGGAGGAACTCGGGATTGGAGGCGACGTCGAACTTCGCCCCACGCGGCGCGTGCTTCCGCATCCACTTCGTGACCCGGTCCGCCGTCCCCACCGGGACGGTGCTCTTCTGGACGATCAACCGGTAGGAGGGCATCGCCTTCGCGATCGTGCGCGCCGCCGCGAGGACGTACGAAAGGTCGGCGTCCCCGTTCTCGCGCGACGGGGTGCCCACGCACAGAAAGATCACCTCGCCCCAGGCCACCGCCTCGGGCAGCGACGTGCCGAAGCGGAGCCGCCGCTCCCGCACGTTCCGCGAGACCAGGTCTTTGAGCCCGGGCTCGTAGAAGGGAATCTCCCCGCGCGAGAGGACGTCGATCTTCTTCTCGTCCAGGTCCACGCAGAGCACCTCGTTTCCGAAGTCGGCGAAGCCGGCTCCGCTGACGAGGCCCACGTAGCCCGTGCCCGCCACGACGATCCGCACCCGCTCCTCCTAGCGCCCCGCCTCCCGCCGCACGCGCTCGCGCGCGTCGCGGTAGAGGTCGAGGAGCGTTCGATCGATGGGAATGGCCGGCGACCAGCCGGTGCGCCGTGCCAACTTCTCCGGGTCCCCGACCATGTGGTCGGCGTCGCGCGCGCGCATGCGGGCCGGGTCCGACGCGACCGTGGCGCGCACGCCCGAAACCCGGATGAGCCGCTCGAGCAACTCTCCGAGGCGATATCCGTGACCGGTGCAGACATTATAGGCTTCGCCGGGCTCGCCCGACTCTACCAGCGCCATGTAGGCGCGCACCACGTCGCGCGCGTCGCCGTATTCGCGCACCACGTCCACGTTCCCCACCCGCACCTCGGCAGGCTCGTGCCCCTCGGCGATACGCGCGAGCTGGTGCGCGAAGCCGGCGACCGCGAAGCGGGGATTCTGCCCCGGCCCCGTGTGCGAGAAGGTGCGCGTGCGAATCACGCGGAGCCCGTAAGAAGCCGCGTACAGCTCCCCCAGCATGTCCTGCGCGGCCTTGCTGAGCGCGTAGGGGTTCCGCGGCTGAAGGGGCGCCTGCTCCGTGAGCATCGTGCCTGGGGCGCCCGAGCCGTAGACGTCGGCCGAGCCGACCAGGAGCACGGTCGCCTCGCCGTCCGCCGCCCGCACCGCCTCGAGCAGGTTCAAGGCACCCAGGGCGTTCACGCGGTAGGTTTCCGCCGGCTGCTCCAGCGAAAGGGCGCCCGAGGCCTGCGCGGCCAGGTGAACGATCCGCGCGGGGCGCAGCTCCTTCACGGCGGCCGTCACCGCGGCGCCGTCGGTCACGTCGAGCGCGCGATAGGAGCGGAGCACCGACAGGAGCTCTTCGGGCTCGGGTATCTTCTCGGGCGCCGCACGATCGGCGCCGTGGAGGTCCATCGGTCCTTCGACGGTCAGCGCGCGGACGAGGTGCCGCCCCACGAACCCCGCGACGCCGGTGACGAGCGTGCGCAAGGGACTAGCGCTCTCTCCAGTACTCGAGCAGGTCCTTCATCGTCTGCTCGAAGGGGATCGCGGGCTCCCACCCGGTCCGCTTCCGGAACCGGCCGGAATCGCCCAACAATACCG
>JANLXD010000263.1:0-2728 GCA_031364935.1 Candidatus Eiseniibacteriota bacterium | reverse complement strand
CGTCCAGCGTGGTCTGATCCTTCGCCATCCGGTTGATCAACGCCTGCACCATGTCCGCGTTCGACATCACCTTGTCGACGACGATCTGGCGCGTGGTGTCGGATGCCATCATTCGGTCCATCGTCTCGCCCGACATTTCCGGATTCGAGGCGATCGTGTCCATCACCTTGGTTCTTGTCTCGGTGCTCGTAGTCATCTGCCGGGAGACGTCGTTGGCGCACCCGCCGAGCGCCGCCACGCAGGCGGCGACAAGGACGAGAGCCATGGACCTCTTCAGCATGGAAGCCTCCTCGATGTGGTGACGCTCCCTGAATCCTGAGCTCGTGCCGTCCGGGCAAGCGCCCGGAACCGGACGATGGTGACACACCTCTGCGGTGGTAGGGTAGCCCCTCGACCGGGTACACTCTTCCGTCCGATGCGGGTCAGCGAAGGCCCGCGCCTCCCCTTCCCGACCGAGGATGTTCCGTGATTCGCCTGAACGGCGTGCGCTATTCGATTGGCACGCGCACGCTCTTTGACGATGTCGATTGGGTGGTCGGTCCCGGCGACCGGGTGGCCCTGGTGGGCCCGAACGGGGCAGGCAAGACCACGCTCTTGAAGATCGCCCTTGGCGAGATCCCGGCCGAGCGCGGCACGCGCGTGCTTTCGAAGGGGACGCGGATGGGCTACCTGCCGCAGGAAGCCGCGGAGCGGTTCGACGGAACCGTGCTCGACCGTGCCCTCGACGCGCATCGCCACCTGATCGAGATGCGCGAGGAGCTTAACTCGCTCTACCAGAGCATCCCCGTGCTCAAGCCCGACGATCCCGAGATGGAGCGCCTGCTCGACCGCGCGGGCGAGCTGCAGCACCACCTGGAGCTCCACGACGAGGATGCCCTGGAGCCCGAGGCGCGCCGCGTGCTGGCGGGGCTCGGCTTCTCCACGGTGGACCAGGACCGACCTCTCTCCGAGTTCTCGGGAGGATGGCGGATGCGGGCGGCGCTCGCGGCGCTGCTCTTGACGGACCCCACCGCGCTCTTCCTCGACGAGCCGACAAACCACCTCGATCTTCCGGCCATGGAGTGGCTGGAGGATTATCTCGAGGACTTCCACGGGGGCCTGGTCGTGGTCTCGCACGACCGCGTCTTCCTGGATCGCGTCACGACCGAGATCCGGGAGCTGGATCACGAGGTGCTCTCGGAGTACGCGATGACCTTCACGGAGTATCTCGAGGAGCGGGAAGCGCGGCGCGAGCGGATCGCGGCACAGAACGTCCAGCTCGACAAGAAAATCGCGCAGCTCGAGCGGTTCGCCGAGCGGTTCGGAGCCAAGAACACGAAGGCGGCGCAGGCCCATAGCAAGCGGCGGCAGGCCGATCGGCTCCGCCAGCGGCGCGTGGTGCTGCCCCGAAAGCCGCGGACCATCCGCTTCCAGTTCCCGGCGCCGCCCCACGTGGGGCGCGTCATGGTGCAGCTCCAGGACGCCTCATTCGCCTACGACTCGCGCGACATCTTCCACGACGCGAATCTCGAGATCCAGAAAGGGGAGAAGATCGCCATCGTGGGGGCGAACGGCGCGGGCAAGACGACGCTTCTGCGCGTGCTCGCGGGACAGCTCGATCCGCGCGAAGGGGAGCGCGAGATCCACCCGCAGGCCAAGCTCGGCTATTTCGCGCAGCACGCGGCCGAGATCCTGGACGGGAAGCTCACGGTGCTCGAGGCCGTTGAAGAAGTCGCCTCCGACGACATGCGGCTGCGCCTCCGCTCGCTCCTTGGAAACTTCCTCTTCGTCGGGGACGACGTCTTCAAGCGCTGCAGCATCCTGTCGGGCGGCGAGCGCCAGCGCGTCGCGATCACGCGCCTTCTCTTGAAGCCCTCGAACCTCATCCTTCTCGACGAGCCCACCCACCATCTCGACCTGGCCGGGAAGGAAGTGCTGGAGGAAGCGCTGATCCAGTATCCCGGCGCCGTGTGGTCGTGACGCACGACCGCTCGCTCATGGCGCGGCTCGCCACGCGGATCCTCGCGGTGGAGGACGGGCGCGTGGTCCCCTACCCCGGCGGATACGACGATTACGAATCAGCCCGGATCGCGCGGGCGGCGGGGGTGAAGACGGCGGCGACAGCGGAGCTCGGGGCGGTCCGTGCCGCCGCGAAGGGAACCAAGCAAGCGGCCGCGGGCAAAGACGCGCCGGCGACCCGTGCTGCATCAGCCACGAAGGCAGCAACCTCGGCCGCGAAGCCCGCCACGGCGACCAAGAAGCGAGGCACGGCCGACCCGCGGAAGCGGAAGCAGGAAGAGGAGCGCCTCACGCGCGAGGTGGAAGCCAAGGAGGCGGAGCTGAAGCAGATCGAGGCTGCCCTGGCGGACCCGGGCGTTTACGCCGACGGAGCGCGGACGAAGGATCTGCTCGGTCGCTACGAGGCCGCGCGCAAGGACGTGGACGCGCTGTGGCTCAAGCTCGCGGAGGTTTCCGAGGCCGCAGGGACGTAAGCGGGCGGAACGCTACCCCCAGCCACACGAACGCGCCGAGCACCGCGACCACCATCGCCGGAAGCAGAAGTGCATCGAACGGGACCGCCCCCCGCGGAACCGCGCTCGAGAGGCCGGTCGCAGCGCTCAGGGCTCCGGACGAAGCGGTGGCAAGCCACACCCGGAGCGCGTCCCGGGTCAACGCCACGAGTTTCGGGGCGGTCTCCGGCCAGGCTATGACCAATATCAAGAAAACGGGCGCTATGGCGATCGCGACG
>JANLXD010000260.1:0-2152 GCA_031364935.1 Candidatus Eiseniibacteriota bacterium | reverse complement strand
GCGGTCGCCGCCGCGCCGCCACGCTCGGGGCTGCCTCCAGCCGCCGCATCGGCGCCGCCGCGCCCGCCAGCGAAGCAGCGCATTCCCGTGCCGCCGCCTGCGCCCCCGATGAAGATCAACATGGATGATTGGGCCGACGAGCCCGAAATCGCGGCCGCTCTCGAGCGCGAGGCGCGCGACGACGGCCCCGGGCCGGCGACGGGACGGAAACGCGCGCGCCTGTGGCTCGTCATCGGGAGCTTCTTGCTGCTCGCCGCACTGGGGAGCGCGGCGGCCGTCTTCTTCGCGGGGCGGGCCGCGCCCCCGCGCGGCTCCGTCCAGGCGCGGCAGCCTTCCGGCGAGGAGCCGATCGCGCCCGCGCCGCGGCAGCCGTCCCCGCTGGACGAGGCGATGGCGCCGCCCGAGGAATTGGCCGCGCCTCCCGCCGCCTCCGGCTCCTCGCCGCCGCTGGTGGACATGGGGAAAGCCGCGGACGATCCGAACTTTCCGTTCCGCGTGCACGTCGCATCGTTCCGCACCGAGTCGAAGGTCCAGGAGATCGTCCAGGGGCTCCGCGATCGGAACCTGGACGCGTGGTTCGAGCCGCCCGTGCCGGGCGGAGATTGGTATCGGGTGTTCGTGGGCCGCTTCGCCACTGAAGCCGACGCGCGCGCGTATGCCGACTGGCTGATCCAGAACGGGCTGGTCGAACGCGCGCAGAGCTACCCGCAAACGGAGAGGTAACCACGTGTTCCTATCGCGACTCGACATCCAGGGATTCAAATCCTTCCCGCAGCGTGTGCGCGTCGACTTCGGCCCCGGCATCACCGCCGTCGTCGGCCCGAACGGAAGCGGCAAGACCAACATCGTCGAGGCGATCCGCTGGGTCTTAGGCGAGCAGAATATGCGCCACCTCCGCGGCGACACACTCGAGGACGTCATCTTCACCGGCTCGGCGCAGCGGAAGCCGCTGGGCATGGCCGAGGTCGCGCTCACCATGCAGAACAACCGCGGCGTGCTCCCCTCGGAATACACCGAGGTGTCGATCTCGCGGCGCACGTTCCGGAACGCCCAGAGCGAGTACTTCATCAACCGGAACCTCTGCCGGCTGCGTGACGTTCGCGACCTCTTCCTCGACACCGGCATGGGGTCGCACGCCTACTCGCTGATCGAGCGCGGCATGGTGGACAACGTCCTCTCGGACGAGAGCGGGCAGCGGCGCTTCCTGTTCGAGGAAGCGGCCGGGATCATGCGCTACAAGACCCGGAAGAAAGAGGCGCTCCAGAAGCTCGACCTGACGCTGGCCGACCTGACGCGCGTGAACGACGTCGTCGGGGAGATCGAGCGCGAGGTGCGCTCGCTGGCGCGCCAGGTGGGGAAGGCGCGGAAGTACGGACACCTCCGGGACGAGATCAAGGCGCTCGACCTGGGACTGGCGAAAGAGGAGCACGACCGGATGGCCGCCGCGTCGTCCGGCCGGAAGAGCGAGCGCGTCACGCTGGAGCAGCGCCGCTCGGAGCGCACGGGGCATCTCGCGCGCCACGAGGCCGAGATGGAAGAGCTGAAGCTGGATCTCCTCCGGCGCGAGGGCGAAGTGCGGCTCGCGCAGGAGGCGCTGAGCGAGCACGAGGCGAAGGGGGCCGCCCTGCTGAACGAGGTGGCCGTGCTCCGGGAGCGCCGCTCGAACCTCCTCGAGAAGCTGGAGCACGCGCGGTCGGAATCGCGCCGCCTCCAGGCGAGCGTGGAGGAGGTGCGGGCCGCCGTGCTCCGCCTGGCCGAGGAGCAGGTCCGCGTGGAGCAGGTGCAGCAGGAGAAGAGCGCCGAGGAGGAATCGCTCGCCGTCCGTCTCGCGGCCATGGGGCCCGTCCTCGAAGAGCGCCGCGCCGGCCTGGCGCAGCGGAAGCAGCTCTCGCTGGATCTTTTCCAGGCGCGCGTGGAGCAGGAATCGAGCGCGCGCTCGCTCCGGACCAAGGAAGAGGAGCTGCGCGGCCGCCGCACGGAGCTTCAGGCGCAGGTCGCCTCGCTGGCGCGCGAAGAGGAGACCATCCGGACCATCCTGGCCGACACCGCGGTGGCCATCGAGGAGAGCACGCCGCGGTTGTTCTGCATGGTGAGCGCGACCTCGGCCATGCCCAGCGGCTTCCGCTGCGCCGAGCCGGTGAAGATGACGTCC
>JANLXD010000249.1:0-1648 GCA_031364935.1 Candidatus Eiseniibacteriota bacterium | reverse complement strand
GCGGGACGTCCTCGGACGCGGATCGGTCCGGGGCGCGGCGGCGGTTTTCCTCCTGCTCGCGGTCGCGGCGGTGGGGACTCTGGCGCCCGCCGCGGCACCCCGCGGCGCGAAGCGCGACCCCGTGGCTTCGGCGGACCTCTCGCTCCTCGCCTCCGCGCAGGAAGCGTTCGTCCACGGACGGACCGCCGAGGCGCGGGAGCTTCTGGCCCGCGTCCAGGATGGGCGGCTTCCTCCGGAGAAGGCCGACGTGGCCGCCTACCTGCGTGCGCTCCTCACCGAGGACGGCGGCACCTACGAGCAGGCTCTGGCGACGTACTTGAGCCGCTTCCCGGGCGGGGCGTTCCGCCGCGAGGCGACCCTGGCCCTCGCGAAGCTCCGCTATGTGGGCGGCGACTACGCCGCCGCCGAGAATCTCCTCACCATCTTCTCTCCGGGCGTGGAGCAGAACGCGACCGGCCGCGAGGCCCTGATCACGCGCGGGCTCGCGCAGATGGGCCGCGGCGACGCGCCGGGAGCGCTCCAGCTTCTTCTCGCCGCGGCGCCCGACTTGCGCGGCACGCGCGAGGAAGAGGCCTACCACTACGCGCTGGCCGAAGCCGCGCTCCGCGCCAACAAGCCGACCCAGGCGCTGGCGGCGCTCCGCTCGCTGCTCGAGCGCCACCCGCAGGGGGACTACGCGCCGCAGGCCCTCTACGCGATGGGGACCACGCTCGAAATGATGGGGCGCCAGGCCGACGCGGCCAGCGTCTTTCGCCAGGTGGCACAGCGCTTCCCGCTGTCCTACGAAGCGACGCGGGTGCGCGACCGCGGCATCCGCCCGGGCGCCGCCTCGACGTCGCTCCTGCCGATCGGAAGCGGCTTCTCCATCCAGGTCGGCGCCTTCACACGGCGCGATCTGGCCGAGTCGCTGTCGCGGGAGCTCCGCCAGGCGGGCGTGGGGGACGTGTCGGTTCGCTCGGGAAGCGAGACCCCCCCGGTCTTCCGCGTGCGCGCGGGCGCGTTCGTCACGCGCGACCAGGCGCGCGCCCTCGGCGAGCGACTCCGGCGCGAGCGCGGCTACTCGTACCAGGTCGTCGCGCGCTAGCGCCCCGCGTGGAATCGACCCCGATGCTGGAGCAGTACCGGAGGCTCAAGGCCGAGCACCCCGGGAGCCTGCTCCTCTTTCGCATGGGGGATTTCTACGAGACCTTCGGCGAGGACGCGCTCGTCGCCTCGCGCGTGCTCGGCATCGCCCTCACCTCCCGCGACAAGAAGCGCGATCCTCTGCCCCTGGCCGGCGTCCCGCACCACGCGGTCGAGGGGTACTTGAAGAAATTGGTCGAGCGCGGCTATTCGGTCGCGATCGCCGAGCAGATGGAGACCGCGGAAGAGGCGAAGGGCCTCGTCGACCGCCAGGTCGTGGAGGTGCTCACCCCGGGCACAGTGACGCGGCTGGGACTCCTCGAGGCGAACGAGAGCCACTACATCGTGGCGCTTCTCCCCGACGGTGAGCGGGTCGGCGTCGCGGTCGCGGACGTCTCGACCGGCGAGTTCCGCGTGGGGTCGGTCGCCGCCGCGGAGCTGGCCGCCCTTCCGCTCGAGTTTCCCGCGCGGGAGGTGCTGCTCCCGGCGGTGGAGCGCCCAGGTCACGGAGAGCCGGGCGCCGACG
>JANLXD010000214.1:0-4736 GCA_031364935.1 Candidatus Eiseniibacteriota bacterium | reverse complement strand
GTCGCGCTGGTCGCCGCGGCGGCTGGCGTCGTCCCCCTGGTCCATCGCGCCCGCCGCGCGAGCGAGCGGCGTCTGCTCCATGAGCGGAACGACGCGGACCGCTTCCGCATGATCATGGCCACATCCCCCGAGGGAATCTGGCGGGCCGACGCCGAGGGGATCACGCTCGAAGTGAACCAGCGCATGGGCGAGATGCTGGGCTACGAGCCGCACGAGCTGGAAGGGCGGCCCATCCTCGATTTCACTTCGGGCGAATGGACCCGCGTCGCGCAACAAGCCTTCGAGCGGACCCGACGCGGGGAGCCGATGCAGTTCGAGTTCATGTTCCTGACGCGCGGCGGAACGGAGGTCTGGACGCTCGTCACCACCCATCCCATCCGCGACGCCTCGGGACGGCTGACCGAGGCCTTCGCGATCATCCGGGACATCACCGAGCGGCACCGGATCGAGACCGAGCGCCAGCACGCTCTGTCGCTCCTCGAGGCGACGCTCGACGCGACCACCGACGGCGTTCTGGTCGTGGACCGGAGCGGCAAGATCGTCCGGTTCAACGAGCGCTTCGTGCACCTCTGGCGCATCCCGCAGGAGGTGATCGAAAGCGGCGACGACGACCGCGCCATCGCCACCGTGCTCTCGCAGCTCGAGAATCCCGATGCGTTCGTCTCCCGCATCCGGCGGCTCTACGCCACCCCCGAGGCCGAGAGCCACGACGTGCTGCGCTTCAAGGACGGCCGCGTGTTCGAGCGCTTCTCACGCCCCCAGCGGCTCCGGGGCGAAGTGGTCGGCCGCGTCTGGACCTTCCGCGACGTGACCGACCGCGAGCGGGCTCTCGCGGAGCAAAGGCTGGCCGTCGCGCGCGAAGCCACCATCGCGCGCAACCTGGATTCGGCCCTCTTCACGCTCCTCCTGGCCCCGGACGGAGACGTGGAGCGCTACGAGTACTTCTCGCTGGGCGCCGAGGGGGTGTTCGGCCTCCCCCTGGACGAGATGATGAGCGACCCGGCGTTCTGGCAGAAACGCGTTCACCCGGACGATCTCCAGAACGTGGTGCGGCCGGCCCTCGGCGGCCTCCTCCGGCTCGAGCCGGCGATGATGGAGTTCCGCTACGAGTCGTCGAAGGGGCTCTACCGGTGGCACCGGAGCCGCCTAGTGCCCCGCCGCGAGGAAGACCGCCGCGTGCACGTGGACGGCATCGAGACCGACGTCACCGAACGTGTCGCCCTGGAGGAGCAGCTCCGCCATGCGCAGAAGCTGGAGGCGGTGGGGCAGCTCGCGGGAGGGATCGCACACGACTTCAACAACATCCTGACCGCCGTGATCGGCTATGCGGACCTCCTCCTCGCGCGGATGGGGCCGAATGACCCGGGCCGCCACGCGGTCCAGGAGATCCACCGGGGCGGCGATCGCGCGGCCTCGCTCACGCGCCAGCTCCTCGCCTTCAGCCGGCGGAGCCCCGCGCAGCCGCGGCTGGTGGACTTGAACGCCGTGCTGCGGGACATCCTTCCGATGCTCCAGCGCCTCGCCGGCGAGGACGTGGCGTTCGACCTCGCGCTCTCCTCGGCGATCGGGCGCGTGCGCGTCGATCCGACCCAGTTCGAGCAGGTCATCGTGAATCTGGTGGTGAACGCGCGCGACGTGATGCCGGACGGCGGAACGCTCCGGATCGCGACCGAGCGCACGGATTTGAAGTCCGGGGACGAGCCGGCCATGGCGGCGGGAGCGTACGCACGCCTTCGCGTCTCCGACACGGGGAGCGGGATCCCGCCGGAAGCCATGGATCACATCTTCGAGCCCTTCTTCACGACCAAGGGGGCGGGTCGGGGCACCGGCCTGGGACTCGCGACCGTCTACGGCATCGTCAGCCAGCACCGCGGCCGCGTGCGCGCGGCCAACCGGGACGGCGGCGGCGCGGAGTTCGAGATTCTCCTCCCCGAGGTGCAGGTGTCGGCGCCGCCCCAGTCGGTGCCCGCCGCGGCGGCGCCGTTTCCGAGCGGGACCGAATCGATCCTCCTGGTCGAGGACGACGGGGCGATTCTCACCCTGGGGCGGGAGGTGCTGAACGAGCTGGGCTACCTCGTCTACGCCGCGCCGTCGGGCCTCGACGCGCTCCGGCTGCTCGAGGACCTGAAGCCGGAGATCCAGATCCTGGTCACGGACGTCGTGATGCCGGGCATGGGTGGGCGGGAGCTGGCCGAGCGGGCGTGCGCCGAGCGGCCCAACCTGCGCGTCCTGTTCGTCTCGGGTTACAACAAGGATTCGGTTCTGCGCGAAGGGATCGAAGGCGCGGAGATTGCCTTCTTGGAGAAACCCTACACCCCGCTCGTCCTCGCGCGACGGGTGCGTGAGACCCTCGACGGCCCCGTGCGCCGGGTGCCGCGCGCGGCTTCCCGCACCCGCGCCTAGCGGGCCTGGACGGCCGGCTCGGGCCGGCTCCGCACCATCTCCGCCAGCGTCTCGGTCAGGGGTGTCGGGGTGACCTGCAGATCGGCCGTGGTCCGCGGATTTCGGAGCGGCGCGAGCCGCCTCAAGTGCAGCACCAGCTCCCGCGGCAGGACCAGCTGGCGCAGGAATGAGTGCGGCGGAAGCACGGGCGTGAGCAGCCCCAGCTCTTCGACGAGCAAGTCGGGGAGCCGCCGGCGCGGCGGCGCGATGCCGCTCAGCTCGTGGAGCTTTTCGTACAGCTCGCCCAGACGGAGACAGCCCGAGGTCGCGAAGTAGCGCCGGCCTCCATGGCCCCGCTCGATGGCGGCTCGCACGAATCGTCCCAGATCGCGTCCGTCGCTCACGGCCAGCCAGACCTCGTCCAGAATGCGGTACGGCAGATCCCCAGCCGCGTAGAGCGCGATCAGGCCGCCCAGGATGGTCTCCACGTGCGGCGCCACGAGGACGCCCGGGCTGACGACCACCGTGTGCATCCCGCCGGTGCCGTTGGCCTCCAGCACCATCGCTTCGGCTTCCATCTTCATGCGGACGTAGTCCGACTCGTACGCGCCCTCGGGCGGCGTCTCCTCGTCCACGGCCTTCGACGGGTCCGCGCGCTCCTGCACCGTCCCGGTGTACCCGATCAGCACGAACACCTTCACGCCCGACCCGGCCGCCTCGCGCAGAAGCGCCTCGGTGCCCGCCACGTTCACGCGCCGCTGGCGCTCGCGGTCGAAGCGCACGAAGCCGGTGCGTCCCGCGGCGTGAACCACCACGTCGCAGCCCGCGGCGATGCCGCGCAGGGTGCCCGGACGCTCCAGGTCCCCCACGCGAATCTCCGCGCCCTCCACCGGCGAATCGCCCGCTGCTGAAGTCTGGTGGCGAAGGAGACGCACCGGCGCGCGTAGAGCGGCCAGCGCGGGGGCGATCATTTGCCCGACGGTTCCGGTGGATCCGGTGAAGAGGATTCGCTGCGGGACGTACGGAGTTCTCATTTTTTAGTCGCGCCTCGGCGCGGACCCATAACTTTACCGGTCTACGAGGACCGCGACCACTTCCGTTTTGCGCGACGGGCAGCGCGAATTCGCATGCGCACCTCGCAACTTGCGAGAGCCGCGTGGCTGGATCAAGCCAGAAGACGGTCGGGGCCTCGACCCTCGGATCACACCCAGTCCCACGTAACACCCGCCCGAGCAACATCCTCCCGCGTGACGACGCGCACCGGACGTGCTTTCAAAGCACGCAGGCACGGTGAGTGCAACCGACCCCGGCGTCGGGATGGCGTCCGCCCGGATGCCGTTGGCCCGAGGGAGCCATTTGGTTTCCCCGCGGCCTGCAGACAAGAGGAACAACAGAATCGGAGGTGACGTCGTGCGCCAAGCGCTTCAGCGGGCGTTTTTCGTATTCACGCTCGCGGTCATGTCGTCGGTCGTGGTCGCGTCGGCCGCGGAAGCGGGTCCGTACACACGCCTCCAAGTTCTCCTTCCGGGTGAGAGCGCTGCTCCGGGCACGGTGTCGGGCAAGACCGGCGCGCCGCTGCAGCAGGTCTCCGGCTTTTCCTTCAACATCACCGTCAATGCCTGCGACTCGGGTTGGAACACTGTCACCACGGTCTCCAACGCGATCTCCGTCGACGCGACCGACGCCAGCGCCACCGTTCCCGCTCCGGCACAGCTCATATCGGGGTCGAGAATCTTCAGCGTCACGCTGAACGCCGCCGGCACCTTCACGATCTTCGCCCACGACGAGACCGACAACACGATTCCGGACGGCAGCTCCTCCGCGGTCACCGTTCGCATCCTGGATCACTTCGTCTTCTCGGGCATCTCGCAGAAGAACCAGAACGCGGGCGTGGCCATGCCGATCACGGTGACCGCCAAGGACCCGGCCGGAAACACGCTGACCGGGTACGCGCGACCCGTTCAGCTCAAGGAGTTGACCTCCTTCGGCGACGGACGGATCAGCCCCGCCTCGGTGACCCTGGCGAACGGCGTCTGGAGCGGCAACGTCACGATGTACCGGGCCGACGAGACCAGCATCAACCGCGGCAACGTGAACGTGTACGCGTACGACGCCGCGCAGCCGTCGAAGAACGGCACGAGCGATCCCTTCACCGTCCATCCGGGCGTCTTCTCGCGGGTGCAGATCATCGTCCCCGGCGAGTCGCCGCTTCCCGGCAGCCTCTCCGGGGTGACGGGCACGCCCGCGACGCAGAGCTCCGGCACCGCCTTCAACGTCTCGGTCTACGCCACCGATCCCTACTGGAACCCGGTGGCCTCGGGCGACAACGTGAGGGTCACGTCCAGCGACGGCGC
>JANLXD010000185.1:0-2122 GCA_031364935.1 Candidatus Eiseniibacteriota bacterium | reverse complement strand
TCGCCGTCGTCAGGCCCTCGACGCCCGTGGGATCGGGCGGGGCCAGCTCCTTCCAGAAGGTTCGCTCCCCGGTCGTCAGATCCACGCGGGTAACCTTCGCGGGCAGCTCGCCTCGACCAAACACGAACACGGAAGTGCCGTCCTCGCTCCAGCAGATCAGGCGCTCGTTGGGAAGCACCCCGGGCACTTGCCGGGGCGCGCCGCCATCGACGGGGTAAAGCGACATGTTTCGATCCGGGCCGCGAGCGGCGGCAAACCGGCCGTCGGGCGAGACCAGGAGATCGTAGGAGGTGTGTCCTTCTTCGCTGAAGGGCTCGTGCTTGCCGGTCACCGGGTCCATCCGGAACAGCCTCGGCCCCTTTCCGACCTCATGACCCAGCACGCAGATGGACAGTCCGTCGGGGAACCAGGCCGCGCTGTCCACCTCCAGGCGCTCCGCGGGAATGATGCGCCCCTCGCCGGCGCCGCAGGGTAACAGCGTCAGCTCCGGCGAGAATTCGCCGACCGCGCCGAGGGCCCACCGGCCATCCGGCGAAAATTCGAAGCCGATCCCGTCTCCCAGACGGACAGCCGGAGAGCCGTCCGTCCCACGGATGTAGACGGAGTGCAGCTCGCCTCCACCGACCCCGGTCTCGTCGAACAGGATCCGCGAGCCGTCATTGGAAATCGAGCGCGCCAAGGTCCAGTCCAGCCAGGTCAAGTCGCGCGCGGTCGCGTCGCCGCGTCCCACGAATTGCGTCCGGAGCCGCTCGTTCTCCAGGGCGACGAGGGCCGCGCCCTGGCGCGATATGTCTTGCAGTGTCATGTGGCCCGGCACCTCGAGGATGGGGCGCTCGTCCCCATCGAGCCCAACCCGGTAAAGCGAGCGGCCGACCCCGACGCGGAACGCGGTGAACACGACCTCACGGCCGTCTGGCGACCAGGCGAGCCCCCGGGCGCTGGACCAGCCCGTGGACAGCACCTTCGAGTTGCCGCTCAAGTCCACGACGGCGGGACCGCCCGCGTCATTCCCGCGGACGGGGTGGTCAATGAAGGCCACGTGCTTGCCGTCACGTGAAACGCGCATGTGGCTGATCCAGCCCGCGGTCTTGTAGAGCACCGTCCCGATGGGGTACTCGATCCGCGACATGCCGGCTTCCTCGCGCACGACCCCGAGCTGGCGGCCGTCCGGACTCCAGTCGGCCTCGTGAACGCCGTCCTGGATCTCGCGCGGCGCGCCGCCCCCCGCGGGCATGCGCGCCAGCATCCCGCTGGAGATGAACCCGCCGAGCGTGTGGCGGCGGAGCGATACCGCCATCTCGCCGGACGGAGAGATGGCGAGGATGTCGGTGCGCGGATATCCCAGGGCGCGCGATTCGGGATTTCCGGGATACGCCCAGAACAGCTCGCCCGGGCGTCCCTCCCAAGCCGCGCCATAGCAGATCCCGTGTCCATCGGGTGCGAAACGCGCGGTGAGGATGGTGCCTTCGCGGTAGGTGGTGCGGCGGAATTTGTGGCGCCCTTCGAGGGAGGCCGCTTCGGCGGAGGGCTCGGCCCCTCCGGCGCGTCCCGCGCGGCGCGAGGACGCCGCACCCGCCTCGATCATCCCCAGCGCGTAAGCCAGGTCGTGCGCGCACTGGAAGCGGTCCTCGACGCTCTTTTCCAGGCAGCGCTCGATGAGAGCGGGGAGCCCCGGCGCCGCTTCCTCGACTTCGGCGGGCAGCTCCCTGGGCGTCGCGTTCAGGATGGCGCTGATCCGGTCGGCGGGCGTCGCGCCCTCGAAGGCGCGATGCCCCGTCAGCATCTCGTAGAGGATCGCGCCCACCGCGAAGAGGTCCGCGCGATGATCGGTCGCCTGCTGTCGGATCTGCTCGGGCGCCATGTAGCTGGCGGTTCCCATGATCGCGCCCGTCCCGGTGAGCTGGGAAGCGAGGGCCGCCGTGCCGTCGCCGTCCGGAGTAGCCTCCGAGTGGGTCAGCTTCGCCAGCCCGAAGTCGACGATCTTCACGTGATCGCCGCTCAGGAGCATGAGATTTTCGGGTTTGAGATCGCGGTGCGCTATGCCCTTCGCGTGCGCCGCGGCGAGCCCCTTCGCGATCTGGATCCCCAGCGCGACCACCTTGCGCGGCGGAAGCGCGCCCTT
>JANLXD010000148.1:0-2879 GCA_031364935.1 Candidatus Eiseniibacteriota bacterium | reverse complement strand
GACTACACGCGGCGCGCCAAGGAATTCGAGCCCTCCCGCGCGGCCGCGATCGCCTACGTCGCTCCGACGCGATCCACGGATTCGACCGCGACCGACAAGGTTGGAGTCGCGCCTTCGATCGAGGTGCGCGACCGCCTCTCGACGATCAAGGTCCCGACGCTGGTGATCGTGGGGAAGAAGGACTTCGTCACGCCGGAGAAGTACTCGCGGATGATCCACAACTCGATCCACGACTCGCAGCTCGTGGTCCTCGAGAACAGCGGCCACATGGGCCACATGGAAGAGCCGACGGCCTTCGCGGAGGCCGTTCGCACGTTTATCCAGTCGCTGCCGCGGTAAGCCGGGGCCTCACCGCACTACAGCGATCTTCCGCCGAATGACATGCAGTGTCTCACCGGTGCCCTGCGCTTCGATCAGGGCGAGATAGCCGCCGCTCGAGACCACCTTGCCGCTGCCGTTCTTTCCGTCCCAGACAAACTGATTCAGACCCGCCGTGCCGCCGGGCGCACCGCGATCGAACTCGACCCGCCGCACCAGCTCGCCCGACTGCGTGAAGATGCGGATGGTGACCGAGGCGAGATCGTCGAGCTTGTAAGCCAGGATCGTCCCCTCGGCCGGAGGATGGAAGGGGTTCGGATAGTTGGTGACGTAGCCGCCCGCCGCGCCCGGATTCACGAAGGAGACCTCGACATCGAGGTCGCGCGTGAACGAGCCGGAAGTCGCCTGGATGCGGTCCACCTCGAGCTGGCGGGGGCTCAGGAAGTCGGCCCTCGCGTCACCGTTTGCGTCGGTCAGGCTGTCGATGGGCGTCAAGCTGCCCGTGCCGGAGAGAAGGGCGAAGGACACCGGGCGGTCCGGGACGCCGTTTTCATAGGCGTCCACGACCTTGGCCGTCACCGTCGCGTGCTTGTTGCCGCCCACCCACGGTGGGCTCGAAGCAAGACGAACCGCGGTCGGCGCGCCTGGGGTGATGGTGATGATGTTGCTGGTCGCGGGCGCGTTCCCCGCGTCGTCGCGCGCCACCAGGATGATCGGCTCGCTGAAGGTGTAGGTCTCGGAGACCGAGCGCTGGCCGGAGATCAGCTGGAACTGCGGCGTGAGGAGCGTCCCGCGTCCCGCCGCCTGGCCGGACGCGTTCCGCACCTCGATCGTGACCGCGGAGTTGATCTCCGAGATCACGGCGCCGCCGTCGTTCGTGACCTTGACGGTCAGCGTGAAGAAGTCGCCCGCCTGGACGGTCGCGGGAGTGACCGAGGCCACCAGGTGGAAGCCGCTCGAAATGGCCCGCACCGTCGTCGTGCTCCCGGTTTTCGCCGAATTCGTGACGTCGGTCACGCTGATCTGCTGGAAGCCGCCGGTCGCCAATCTCAAGGGCATATCGGCGCGGCCGTTCACCATCGCCTGATCCGCGGGGACCTGCGCCAGCGGGTCGGCGCAGTTGATGTGCACCATGTCCGTGGGCCCCGTGACTGGGTTCCACCACTGATCCGTCGCGAGAACGGTGAGCGTGAAGGCGTAGTTGATCGACTGGTCGATCGCGGCGCCCGTGCGGCCGTTCGTGGTGCCCGGCGCGGGCGACTCGCCCGGCGCGAGGACCAGCACCCGCGTGAACGTGCCTCCGACGATCGTCACGTCTCCGGATGTGTTCGGCGTGATGGCGCCGTTGGTCAGGTCCGTCACGGTGATCGTCTGCGTTCCGCTCTTGTAGAGGCGGCCCTGGATGACGAGCTGTCCGCTCACGAGCGTCGTATCGGCGGGAAGACCCGCGAACGGGTCCGTGGAAGTGACCGAGACACGGTCGCCGATGCCGCTGACAACGTTCCAGTACTGGTCGACGGCGCGAATGGTGATGGGGAAGGGCGTTCCCGCCGTCTCGTTGCCCGGGGTCCCGTCCTTGCCGTCACTGGTGCCCGGCTTCGCGGTTTCCCCCGGCAGGACGACCTGGAGCTTGACGAACGTGCCGGGATTCACGGTGATCAGCTCGCTCGGTCCCGTTCTCGCAGGCGACGAAAAGTCAGTGCACGCGAGCCGCACGGACGAGCCCGCTCCGAAGAACGTGACAGGCCCGGACCAGACGCCGGCGACGAACGTGATCAAGCTCGGCGTGCTGGTGCCGGAGCCCGTGTTGGACGCGAGGACCGCGTCACCGTTGTAGTCGTAGACGGTATTCCCGCTCGAGTCGGTCGCGCGGACCATGACCGTGACCGGCACGCCCGCAACCTGGGGGGATGAGATCGACGAAAAGGCGAAGTGATCCGTCGCGTTCGGGATCACCTGGATCCCGGTGCTCGTCATGGACGTGATGCTCCCGTTGCTCTGGTCCGTGACCGTCATCGTCTGCGTGCCCACGGTCATGAGCGTGTACGAGAGCTGCCGGAAACCCGCCGTGAGGTTGCCCGTCACTGGCGTGTCGGCCGGATCCGTGGACGATGCGACCTGAACGGCATCCCCGCTCGAGACCTGGTTCCAGTAGTCGTCTGTCGCGTAAACGCTGACCGTGAAGCTCCGCCCGGCGGCCTGGCTTGCCGGAACGCCGGTCATGCCGCTCACGCTTCCAGGCAGGGGCGTTTGGCCCGGCGCCACGATCTGCAGACGCCGAAACGGGCCGGGGCTCACGACGAAGGCGTTGCTGACGCCGCTCTGGCTCGGACGGCCCTGGACTTCACCCGAGAGGGATACGTTTCCGGTGCTTGGGGCGGTCTCGTCGGCGCGGTAGACGGTGACGCTGCCCGTCCATTGGCCGCCGGTCATGGTCACGCTGGCCGGACCGATGCGGCCTTCGCCGAAGCTGGTCAGCTCATGAAGCAGCACGTTGCCCGAGAAACCGCTCACGATTGCGCCGTTCGGATCGCGCGCCGTGATCGTGACCGGGATTGGGA
>JANLXD010000047.1:0-2376 GCA_031364935.1 Candidatus Eiseniibacteriota bacterium | reverse complement strand
GCTGGTCGGCACCGCGGGCGGCGGGAAGATCAAGGTGACCATGAACGGTGCCCAGGAGGTGACCGCGATCTCCATCGATCCCGAGGTGGTGAAGGCCGAGGAGGCCGACCTCCTCGAGGATCTGGTGCTCGCCGCGTTCCGCGACGCGCGATCCAAGATCACCAAGATGGTCGAGGAGGAAATGAGCCGCGTCACCGGAGGCATGGGCCTGCCGCCGGGTCTCCTCTAGCTCCCCGATGCAGTACTCCTCCGCGCTCCTCGAAACCCTCGTCACCGAGCTGACCCGCCTCCCCGGAGTGGGCCGGAAGTCGGCCCAGCGGATCGCGTTCTACCTCCTCCGCGTCACCAATGGCGACGCGCGTCGACTGGCCGAGGCAATCTTAGAGTTAAAGGCCAAGGTCACCGACTGCGAGATCTGCGGTAACGTGACCGAGACGCAGCCCTGCGCGCTCTGCTCCGACACGCGGCGCGACCGGGCCCTGCTGTGCGTGGTGGAGCAGCCGATGGACGTGCTCGCGCTGGAGCGGACGGGCGAGTTCCGCGGCCTCTATCACGTGCTGAAGGGATCGCTTTCGCCGGTCGACGGGATCGGCCCCGACCAGCTCCGGCTGACGGAGATGCTGCGGCGCATCAAGGAGGGAGAGGTCCGGGAGGTGATCGTGGCGACCAATCCCACCGCCCAGGGAGAGGCGACCGCCCTCTATATCGCCCGCCTTCTCCAGCCGATGGACAACATCAGGGTGACGCGCATCGCGCGCGGCGTCCCGATGGGTTCCGACCTCGAATTCTCCGACCAGATCACGCTGGCCCGCGCGCTGGTGGGCCGGAAGGAAATCTAAGTCCCCATTTTCCACGCACTTTCCCCTTGACCACCCTCGGGAACGTGTTAGCTTCCGCCCAACCTCGAAAAAGGCGAGCGCGACCTCGGTCGCGTCATGGATGGGTGTGGGGGAATCGGCGGCGCCGCAGCAGCTCGCGAGGGTAAGGAAGGGCACCTTCCTTTGCGTGCGGGCAGCCGATTGGTACCACGTCGCTAAGGCCCTGTGTCCAAGGAGCCAGGACGATGGTCAAGGGAGATTGGGCGCTTTACGAGGAAGATTTCTGGTCGTTCAACCAAATCCTCCAGACGCTCATGCGCAGCGCCAGCTCGCGGAGCGTCATGCTGATCGACAAGACCGGTCAGCTCATCAGCTCTATCGGCGAGCCCCCCGGATTCGACGTCACCTCCTTCTGCTCGCTGGCGGCCGCTGATTTCGCCGCGAACCAGCAGCTCGCCCTGATGGTGGGGGAGAAGGACTTCGCGACTCTTGTCCACCAGGGGTCGAACGAGAGTCTCTATCTCTCGCTGATCGGGGATCGCGTGATCCTCGTGGTCCTGTTCGACAAGAAGACGTCGCTGGGGCTGGTGCGGCTGAAGGCGCGGCGCGCGACGGACGAGCTGCTCGTGGTGCTGAGCAAAGTCTTCAAGAAGGTGAACTACAAGAACGAGGACGTTTTAAAAGTTAATCTGGGCACGGATTTCCAGACGGAAGCGGAGAGCGAGATCGACAGCCTGTTCAAAGACTGAGGAGCGCCGACGCTTCGTGTCTCTGATCAACTATTCGTCCCGGGAAATCAACTGCAAGATCGTGTATTACGGTCCGGGACTCTGCGGTAAGACCACCAATCTGCAGCACATCTATTCACGCGTGCCCCAGGAGACGCGCGGCAAGATGATCTCCCTCGCCACGGAGATGGATCGTACCCTCTTTTTCGACTTTCTCCCGCTGGAGCTGGGGCAGATCCGCGGCTTCCGCACCCGCTTCCACCTGTACACGGTGCCGGGACAGGTCTACTACAACGCGAGCCGGAAGCTGATCTTGAAGGGCGTGGACGGCATCGTCTTCGTCGCCGATTCGCAGATCGACCGCTTCGACGCGAACGTCGAGAGCTTGATGAACATGCACGACAACCTCTCCGAGCACGGGCTGGGCACCGAGAAGATCCCGCTCGTCATGCAGTACAACAAGCGGGACCTGCCGCGCGTCGTCTCGGTGACCGATCTGGAGAAGGAGCTGAATCCGGGCGGGGCGCCCTACTTCGAGTCCGTCGCGCTCCGGGGCGCCGGCGTGTTCGACACGCTGAAGGTCGCCTGCAAGCTGGTTTTGAAGACGCTGGGGTAGCGTCATGCGGCGCCCCGCGGTCCTCCTGGCGACCGGGCTCGGCATCGGATGGACGCCCCTGGCGCCGGCCACCGCCGCGTCCCTGGCCGTCTCCCTTCTTCTCCTCGCCCTCGCCGCTCTGGCCCCCGCCGCCCTCGGGCCGCTGCCCCTGGGGATCGCCATCGTGGCTCTCATCCCCATGGCGATCTGGTCGAGCGGCGTCGCCGAGCGCGAG
>JANLXD010000099.1:0-4890 GCA_031364935.1 Candidatus Eiseniibacteriota bacterium | reverse complement strand
GATCAGGTAGTAGGTCGCGATGGAGTACTTCGCGTTGGGGAGGGTGACGTCCACGAGCCGCGCGCCGTTCGCCTGGAAGGCCGCGGCGGTCTCGTCGAAGCACGAGCGGATCTCGGGCGCGAGCCCCTCTGCTTCCAGAAGTTCGCGGGGCACGCCCAGCGTCAGCCCTTTGACCCCGCTCTCCAGCGCGGACAGATCCACGGGCTTCGCCTCGGCGCGGCTGGTCATGTCGCGGGCATCGGGCCCGGCGATCGCGTTGTAGGCGAGCGCCGTGTCGCGCGCGGTGCGTCCGAACGGCCCGATCTGGTCGAGCGAGGAGGCGAACGCCACCAGGCCGTAGCGCGAGACCGCGCCATAGGTGGGCTTGAGTCCGTAGACGCCGCAGAACGCGGCCGGCTGGCGCACCGAGCCCCCGGTGTCCGAGCCCAGGGCGAGCGGCGCCTCGCGCGCCGCGACCGCAGCCGCCGAGCCGCCGCTCGAGCCGCCCGGCACGCGCGAGGTGTCCCAGGGGTTCCGCGTGGGATGGTACGCCGAGTTCTCAGTCGACGATCCCATGGCGAACTCGTCGCAGTTGGTCTTCCCCACCACGACCGCGTCCGCCTCGCGCAGCCGCTCGATCACGTGCGCGTCGTACGGCGGGCGGTACCCTTCGAGGATCTTCGAGCCGCACGTGGTCGGGATGCCGCGGATGGCGATGTTGTCCTTGATCGCGACCGGGACGCCCGCGAGCGGACCCAGACGCCCGCCGCCCGAGCGCTTCGCGTCCACGGCGCGCGCGGCGCGGAGCGCCTCCTCGGGCATCCGGTGCAGGTACGTGCCCAGGCGCTCCGCCGTGTGGTCGGCGTGCTTGAGAAAAGTCCGCGCCACCTCCTCCGCGCTGACCTTGCCCTCGCGCACGGCGTCCGCGATCTCCGAGGCCGTGGCCGCGATCCAGCGGCCCGCGTCGCCGGTGCGGGTGGAATCGGGCGAACGGCTCATACGACCTGCGGCACCCGGAAGTAGTCCCCGTCCCGGTCGGGCGCCTGCTCGAGCACTTCGTCCCGCACGCCGGAGGGACGCGCCTCGTCGGGCCGGAGCGGCGGCGGCTCCCCCTCCGTCACCTGGCTCGTCGGCTCGATCCCGGTCACGTCGACCGCCTGGAGCTGCTCCACATAGGAGAGGATGGCCTGAAGCTCGCGCACCATCCGCTCGCGCTCGGCGGGATCCAGCTCGAGCCGCGCGAGCGCGGCGATCTTCTCGACGGTTCCCGCGTCAATCGGCATGGGACAACTCCGCGAAGGCGGCGAGGATCTTCTTGATGCCGGCCCGACGGAACTGGACGGTCAGCTTGGCCCGCTCCCCGATCCCTTCGCTGCTCATGACGACCCCCTCTCCAAACTGCGGATGGATGACGCGCAGGCCCACCGCGCTGGGCTCGCCGCCGGTGCTTCGGCTCCGGCGCGGTGCGATGCGCGGGGCGGGAGCGCTCCACATCCGCGCTTCCTCCACGACCACGCAGTCGGCCGGAATCTCGGCGGCAAATCGGGAGATGCCGCCGCCGGCGGCGTTCCACGAGCGGCGGTAGGTGGCGTGGAACAGGTGGACCCGCTCGCGGGCGCGCGTCCGCGCCACGTAGAAGAGCCGCCGCTCCTCCTCCAGCTCGGCCGCGTCGTCCAGCGCGGACGCGTGGGGGAGAACGCCCTCCTCCAACCCCACGATCAGCACCACCGGGAACTCGAGCCCCTTCGCGGAGTGGATGGTCATGAGGTTCACCGCATCCTCGGTCTCGTCCCACAGATCCACGTCGGTGAGGAGCGCCACCTCGGAGAGGAATCCCTCGACCGAGGGGTCGTCGGCCCGGCGGGCATACGCTTCGGCTCCCGCGATCAGCTCCTCCACGTTCTCGATCCGCTCCTCGGCCTCGGCCGGCGATTCCTCGAGAAGGTACTCGCGGTAGCGCACGGCCGCCACGACCTCGGCGACGCACGCGGGCGCCGAGAGCGTGAGAAAGGGGCGCATGCTCTCGAAGAGCGCCGCCACGCCCGCGAGCTTCTTCGCGGCCGGACCGCCCAACGCCGCCGAAAGCTCGGGATGCGCGAGCGCATCGGGCACGGTGAGCCGCCGCTCTTCGGCGAATTGCTGCAGCCGATCGACGGTGGTCTTTCCGATCCCCCGCGGCGGCACGTTCAGGACCCGATTCCAGGAGATGGAGTCCTTGGGCTGGACCAGCGCTCGCAGATACGCGAGGATGTCCTTCACCTCGCGCCGCTCGTAGAACGAGATCCCGCCCGTGAGCTGGTAGGGAATGCCGGAGCGGCGAAACGCGTTCTCCACCGCGCGCGACTGCGCGTTCGTGCGGTAGAGGACGACGAAGTCGCGGTTGCCGCGCTCCCGGAGCCGGCGCTCTTCCAGGAGCACCGACACCACCTTCTCCCCCTCCGCTTCCTCGTCCGGAAGCACGTGGAGGGTCAGCGGGTCGCCGACCGCGTTCTCGGTCCACAGCTCCTTGTCCTTACGCCCAGCATTGTTCCGGACCACCCCATGGGCCGCGCGGAGGATCGTCTGCGTCGAGCGGTAGTTCTGGGTCAGGCGGAGCACCTCCGCCTCGGGATAGCGCTTCTCGAAGGAGAGGATGTTCTCCACGTTGGCGCCCCGCCAGCCGTAGATCGACTGGTCGTCGTCGCCCACCACGGTCAGATTCCGGTGGAGGCGCGAGAGCCGCTCGATCAGCTCGAACTGGATCGCGTTGGTGTCCTGGTATTCGTCCACGAGGACGTGCCGGAAGCGGGAGGCGTACAGCCGATGCACCTCCTCGTCCAGGTCGAAGAGCCGCACGGTGTAGAGGAGCAGGTCGTCGAAGTCCATGGCCGCGCGGTCGCGGAGCGCGACTTCGTATCGCTCGTAGACCTGGGCCAGTTTCCGGTCGGTCGGCGTGAACGCGGTCTTCGCGTACTCCGCGGCCGGAATCCCCTCGTTCTTCAAGAGCGAGATGCGGCCACCGGCCCCGGCCGGCGTGAGCCGCTTGTCGTCGTCGGCGCCCGCGTCGCGCAAGAGCTGGCGCAACAGGCTCCGCTGGTCGTCGGTGTCGTAGATCATGAACGTGCGCGGATAGCCGAGCGCCTCGGCGTGGCGGCGCAGGATGCGGACGCACGTCCCGTGAAACGTGCCCAGCCAGACCTTGAGGTCGTCGCCCCCCAGGAGCGCGACGGAGCGGGCGCGCATCTCCCGCGCGGCCTTGTTCGTGAAGGTGAAGGCGAGGATCTGCTCGGGGGGAACGTTCTGCTCGCGCACCAGGTGGGCGATCCGACCCGTGAGGACGCGCGTCTTCCCGCTGCCCGCGCCCGCCAGGATCAGAAGCGGACCCCCGGGATGCTCGACGGCCTGGCGCTGCACCGGGTTCAGTTGCACGTGGGCTTTAGTACTCCAATCGGACCTTCAGGTCGAGGTTGTACTCTTCTCCGGGGAGCTTGGACCCCTGAACCACTTGCCGTTCGGTGCGCTCTCCCTTGAGAAGGAGATGCCGCGTCACGCGGTATTCCGCACCGACTCGCTTCTCGCCTTGTCCCGAGAATTCCCGAGAGTAATTGAGGTAGAGGTCGCGCGTCACATATTTTCCGGCCCCCACCACGCCGACGTCGAGTGGACCAGCGGTGCCCTTGTCTCCCGAGCGGCTTCCGGTCCGGAGATTGAAGGTGTCGATCCATCCACTCTGGGTAAGCCAGCGCTCGGCGTTCCGGAACAGATAGCCCTGGATGACCAGGTCCGAAACGCCGCTGGTGATCGGAGCGGACGGGTCCTGACCCGAATACTCCCCGACGAATTGGCCGTAGGTCAGGGCCTTCCAGAGTTCCGCTTCGGACAGCACGTTGTTCGGATCCCAAAGATGCACCACCGGACGGCTGGCCCGCCCCGTAAGGGATACCTTGATGACGAGTTGCTCGTTCCCTTTGGGCACCGTCGTCTCACCATCCACGGCCAGCTCGGGATCGGTCCGGTCGAGGCTGTTGAAGATGAAATCGCCGCTCAGATTCCGGATCTCGCGCGTGAAGAGATAGTATCGTCCCTTGCGCACGGTCATGGTGCCGAGCGCCAGGTTCCCTTCTCCCTTGTTGAGCAACCGGAGCGTCCCCTGCAGCTCCACCTCGCTGTCGACGGTGCGGTAGAAGAGTCCGCCCGGGACTTCCACCGAGATGTCGTAGTAGAACGGCAGCGCAATCTCCTCGCGATCCCTCGCGGCCAGATCCAGGGTCAGGTTCCCCTTGGCCAGAACGGCGGTGCCCGTGATGAACGGAATCTGACGTCCGTCTTCGGTCTTCCCGTTCGCGATCGTGAAATCGCCGGTGAGCTGCATGAGGTAGGTCTCGCGGTCCGTGACGGTGAAATTCACCGCCTTCACGAGGAACTTGTACTGGCCGGCTGGGCCGGCCACGGCCGGGACCATCTGCTCCCTCGGGAGCCCACTCCACTGCCACGTTCCGCTGCCGGTGATCTTTCCCTTGGTCCCCTGCGTTCCGCTCATGCGGTTGACGGTGAGCTGGTTCTGATCGAACGCCCCTTCCAGCTCGACTTTCTCCACGATCTCCTCGCGCCCAGCGAGGCGGACCCGGGCGTCGCGAAGCCGCACGGTTCCCTGCATCGCCGGCGTGCGGGGCGTTCCCGAGACCCCGGCCATGACGCTGACCTTGCCGCCGCTCTCGGCGATGTACGGACTGAGTAGCGCGGCCAGCTTGAAGTCGGCGTCGGTGACGCGCACCGTGAGCTTGAGCGGGCGGTCGCGGAGGACCCGCTCCTTGCCAAAGAAGGAAAGGTCCATGGGCACTTCGCCCGTGATGGACGAGACGCTTCCCCCCTGGTTCACGTCGAACCGGTTGATACGGAGTATCCGGAGCGCGTAGGCGAGGTCGGCTCCGG
>JANLXD010000090.1:0-2221 GCA_031364935.1 Candidatus Eiseniibacteriota bacterium | reverse complement strand
TCCGGAATCGCCGCGCAATTGATGGCCAGGAAGGGTTTCTCGCTTCGCTTGCTGTGATGATAAATTGCACGTGCGACAAGCTCCTTTCCGGTCCCGCTCTCGCCGCTCACGAGCACCTTGGCGTCGGTCTTCGCCACCTTGGCCACTTCGCCCCGGATCTGGTCGAGCGCCCGGCTCTTCCCGACCATCTCGTCGGCCGCGCCGGCAAGGGTGCGGAGCCGCTCGTTCTCGCGCTGGAGGGCCTTCAGCTCGAGCGCGCGCTCCACCGTTACCTGGAGCCGCTCGGGGCCGAACGGCTTCTCCACGAAGTCGACCGCGCCCAGACGGATCGCCTTCACCGCTTCCTCGATCGTGCCGTGGCCCGACATGAGGACGACCGGAATGTCGGGGTGCGTGCTCTTCACGCTCTCGAGGAGCGCGATGCCGTCCTTGCCCGGGAGCCGGAGGTCGGTGAGGACCAGATCCACGCGCTGGTCGGCGAGCATCTTCTCGGCGTCCTCGGCCCGCGACGCGGTGAGCACTTCGTAGTGGCGCTTCAGGCTGGCGGAAGTTTCGAGGAGCACGGAGGGCTCGTCGTCCACGACCAGCACGCGGATCTTGGCTGTGCTCACGAGGCCGTATCCACGGCGCTCACGCGGCCCCCGTCGCGGCCGCGCCCGGCTCGGCGCCTTCGGGGGTGGAGGGAAGGGTGATGACGGCGCGCGTGCCGACGCCGGGGCTGGAATCCAGCTCGAATCGTCCTCCGTGCTGCTCCACGATGCGCTGCACCAGGGTCAGCCCCAATCCGCTTCCGCTCGACTTGGTGGTGAATCCGGGATGGGCCGCGCGGTCGAGCGTGGCGGGGTCCATGCCGGGACCCGTGTCCTCCACCTCGAGCGTCACGGAGGGCGGATCGCTCTTGACGTCGCGGCGGACGCGGAGCGTGACGGCACCCCGCTGATCCATCGCCTCGACGGCGTTCTTGATCAGGTTCACGAGCACGCGCTGGAGCTGACCGGAATCGGCCCAGGCTAAGGGAACCGGACGCTCCACCTCAACGCGGAATTCCACCGGCGACGAGCCGCGGTAGAGCCGCGCCACGTCCTCGACCAGCGCGGCCAGGTCGCACGGGGCCGGCTTGGGCTCGGGGAGCTGCGCCACCGCGGAGAACGAGGTGACGAACTCCTGGAGCGAGCGCACCTCGCGCAGGATCGCGTCGGCGCTCTCGGTGATCACTTCGGGGCGAGGCCGTTCCGGGCGCTTCGCCTCGTCCTGAAGCCGCTGCAGCGCGAACTGGATCGGCGTGAGCGGATTTCGGATCTCGTGCGCGACGGCGCGGGCCACTTCGCGCCACGCGGCGAGCCGCTCGGCGCGGAGAAGCGCGCGGCGGGAGCCCTGGATCTCCTCGACCATGCGGTTGAAGGCGTTTCCCAGAAAGCGGACCTCGCGCGTCCCCTGCGGTGTGACCCGATGCGCGAGGTCCCCCTCCGACACGCGCTCCATGCCGCTCTCCAAAGCCAAAATCGGCTTCGCGATGCTGCGCGAGACCAGCACGGCCAGGATGAAGCTCACCGCGCCCAGGACCAACGACCAGAGGCAGGCAAACACCCAGAGGCTCCGCTCCGAGAGCCACGTGTAGACGCCGAGCCGCTTGTACATCGTGAGGTTCTTCTGGAGCGCCTCGATCTCGGAAGAGATCTCGGGATCGAGCTGATAGCCGGCGAGGATCAGGTGCTTCTTACCGAAGGCGGCCACGCCGCTCACCTGCCGCGGCACGCCGCCGCCGGAGACCAGGCCGCCCTCGTTGAGCGCCGCGCGGAGCGACTCCCGCTCCGGAGTGGGAATCGTGATCCGGGGGCCGAAGCGCGCCGCGAAGAGCCGGCTTCCGGCCGGGTCGGCCGGATAGAGGGCCACGTAATCCAGGCCGCGCTGCCGCGCCTCGTCGCGGAGCCATCGCTCCACTTCCGCCAGGCGCCCCGCGGCGATGAGCCGGTTCGCGGTGTCGTCCTCGGCCAACACGGTCGCGTGGTGCTGCGCGTCGCTCCCCAGCCGCTCGATGCCCTGGCGGATCACCTCGAGCGACTGTCCCAGAGCGCGCTCGGTTTCCGGATTCCGGAGCGCGGCCAGACTCTTCGCCAGGTACTGGGTCACGAACAGCGTGAGCCCCAGCGAGGGCACGAGCGCGATCAGGAAAAAGAGAGCCAAGAGCCTCTGTCGGAGTGTGCCGAACATGGAGGGGAGG
>JANLXD010000083.1:0-7107 GCA_031364935.1 Candidatus Eiseniibacteriota bacterium | reverse complement strand
CGGGCGACAGGCCGACGACGCCGGGCAGCTCGGCGACCAGGACCAGCGTCCGCCTCGTGCCGGGCGTCACCGTGTCGGGCGGGCTTTCGGCCGTGCCCCCCGATTCGAGGAGCGCGACCAGGCGGTAGAGGTACGTCGTGTCGTTCCGGGCGGTGAGGTCCTCCGCGGCCGACACGTGCGGCGGGTAGACGGCGCCCGGAAGCGGCACCGGCGGTCCTCCGGGGATCCATCGGTCGATGCGGTAGCTCTGAACGCCCTCCTGCGCGAGGAGTGGCCAGCGCAGGCTCACGACACCATCGCCCCCGATCGCGTTGAATCCCGTCAGCCCCCCGTGCGTGGTCTGATTCTGGGGGTCGAAGGGGTTCGAGCGGTCGCGCGGCGAGCAGCCCGCGCCCACCGTGAGCGCCAGCGCGAGCGCGGCGAGGACGCGCGCGGCCGTCACCGGGTGACGCTGGTCACGAGTAGGAAGATGCCCGCCGTCAGGAGCGCCTGACCGCTTCCGAGCGAGGCCCCCGCGAGCCGGTCGTAGTGCGCGGTGCGATCGTAGAAGCGCTCGATCGCGGCGGGATCAGACGAGCCCAGATAGCGGTCGTACCAGCGGTCGGCCTGGCGACGGAGGATGGCCGAGGTCCCGGTGAGCGCGGCTCCGGTGCCGATCAGCGCGAGCTGGAACCAGCGGCGTCGGATCAACGGAGGCTTCCGCGGCGGCTCGGGGAGCAGATGCGGCGCGACCCGACGGAGCGCGACCGTGACCGTTCCCCCGTGCGGCGCGCGCGCGAGGATCCACTCCCCCGAGAGCGTGGAGTCGGCGTGCTCGGGAGCCACGAGACGGAAGGCGCGCCGCTCGAGGCGGTACGGGAGCGCGCGATAGGGGGTTTCCCCGAGGAGGGAGTCGGACCCGGCGGACCCGCCGTCTAGGAAAAGGGCCGCCGGCTCGGGCACGGCGCGGATCAGGACCGTGGGGCGCAGGTCGATGATGGCGGTGACCGACTCCCCCGGGCCGGGAGCGACGACGACCGTGTCGCGCCCGGGCTCGAAGCGCCGCGGATCCTCGGGGATCGCCTGCACGCGGATCGTCTTGGCCGCGACCCAGAGCGGCCCCACCGGGGAGCGACCCACGCGGACGCCGTCGACCAGGACCATCAGTCCCGACGGCCGGGTCTCCACCCGGAGCGTCGCGACCGCGGAATCGGGTTGCGCCCCCTCGGGCGAGAGCGTCGAGCCGGCCCTGGCCCCCGGGACCGCGACGACCCCGAGTATCAGTACCGCTACTAGAGTGCGGAGGATCGCCCGTCCCTGGGCCGCCGGCGGCGGGTCAGAAATCGAATCCGAGATAGAACTCGCGCTCCCACCCCGGCCGGACGTCCTTGAAATCGGAGCGCCTCGCGATGTCATAGCGGAGGACCATATACCCGCCGAGGCTCATGCGCAGTCCCACTCCGAAGCTCCCCTTCGGGCTCGGAATAGACTCGAATTTCTCCCAGGCGTTCCCCGCGTCGGCGAAGACCGCCCCCTCCACGCCCGGAAGCTCGAGCCCGCGGAACGGAACGCCGAGCACCAGGTGGTCGAAGAGCGGGAAGCGATACTCCACGTTCGCGAGATAGAGGCGCGTGCCGTAGATGCTCCGGCGCCCGTACCCGCGCAGGGAGTGCGTTCCCCCCATCACGAAGCGCTCGGGGTCGGCGCCGTTGGAGGCGCGCCCCTGGAGCCTCATCGCGAGCGTGGTCCACTGGCTGATGCGCAGGTAACGCCGGAAGTCGGCGCTCAGCGTGAGATTCTCGGCGTGGCCCGTGTTCCAGTTGGTCGTCAACGACCCGGTCAGGTTGTAGCGCGAGCCGTCGCGCGGACCAGTGGCGAACCAGAGTGTGTTGTCGCGGATGAGCGAGAGCGAGTGGCTGGTCAGAAATCCTTCCCGGTGCGAGCCGCTTTCCCGCTGCTTCTGGTCGTAGAACGCCTGCGCGCTTCCCTCGATGCGGCTGAAGCGCGAGAACGGATACGACGCGATCAGGGAGCCGCCCGCCCGCCGCTCGAAGTACGTGATATTCAGCGCGTCGCGGTAGTCGGCCGCCTGGTGGAAGAAGCCGACGCCGTAGTTCCAGCGGTGCTGGCGGTTGATGTACCAGGCGCCCGCGTTCATGCGCGAGAGGATGTCCCCCGTGGTCGAGGCGGTGTTCCCCACCTGGAAGACGTACGTGCGGTTTCCGAGGAGGTCGCTGAACGCGCCGACCAACCCCTCGCCGCCGTTCTCCGTGGGCGTGAACGACAGCCCGCCCGAAAGAAGGTCGAGGCCGTAGCGCGGCTCGTACGACTCGGGCTTCTGCGTGGCCTGGGCCAGGGTCTCTTCCCAGCCCCACTGGGGGGGCGATGCCTCAAGCACGAGCGCAAAGGAATCGACCGCCGCTTCCGGAGCCGTCACGGGCATCTGGTAGATCCCGAATCCCTGCTTCCTGAATCCGGTGAAGAGAAGCGAGCGCCCGTCGGGCGTCCACGCCGGGTCGAGCGCCGTGCCGAGCAGCTTGGTGAGCCGGGCGCCGTTCCCCTGCGGATCGACGGCGTAGAGATTGAATCCGCCGTCGCGGTCGGACGCGAAGGCGATGCGCGACCCGTCCGGGGACCAGCGCGGAGACTGGTCGATCCACGGACCACAGGTGAGATACCGGACCTCGCCGTTCGCGACGTCGATCAGGAACAGATTCTGGTGGCCGTCCTTCCCATAGCGCGTCCGGTCGGACGTGAACGCGAGGGTCTTGCCGTCGGGCGACCAGGTGGGATCGCCGTCGGAGTAATCGTCGTTGGTCAGCCGCGTCAGCCCGCCGGTGGCCGGATGGAAGAGGTAGAGGTCGGACTGGCCGGCCGGCGTCATCGCGGAGAAGGCGACTGTCTGGCCGTCGGGCGACCACGCGGGCGACGCGAGCGTCGTCATGCCGTCGAAGTGGCGCTTCAGCGTCACCTTCTTCGTCGCGAGGTCCATCACGAAGAGCGCGTCGCTCTCGTTCCACTTGGAGACGAAGACGAGATCCCCCTTCCGCGACACGTCGATCCGGCTCTGGAAAGGATGGAACGACTCGAACTGCGGCGAGCGCTGGCCCCGCACCACCGACTTCACGTCCTGCTCGCGCCCTTTCCATGAGGCGCTGTAGATGTTGGTGTAGCCGCTTCGCGCGGAAAGGAAGAGATAGCGGAATCCGCCCAGGATGGTGGTGTCCGGGACCGCGACCGGCTTCAGATTGAGGCCCTGCGAAGTCGCCCGCTCCTCCGCGGCAGACGAGAGGGAGACGTGGTCCTTCACGTCCGGGAAGTAGCGGCGCTTCATGGCGTAGATCCAGTCCTCGGAGATGCGCGAGGCCGGCACGCCGGTCACGCGTCCGAGAAGCTTCTCGAAGCGGTCGTCCTTGTAGACGTCCGTGTAGAGACGCCGCAGCGCGTCCTGCCCGTACGTCTCTCCGATGTATTCGCAGATCGACTGACCCAGCTTGTAGATCGTGAAGGTGCCGTTGTAGCGCCACAGATCGCTGATCGTGGGGAGATGCCCTTCGAGCACCATGTCCGAGAGGACCATCGTCCCCTGCGCATCCCATTCGTTCGACCAGTACTCGGCCAGCCCTTCCGAGAACCACAGCGGTGGGACGAGGTAGGTGCTCCGGCGGTGCTTCTTGTAGACGGTGTCGAGCAGCGAGAACTGGAAAACGTGGACCATCTCGTGATGGATGACGTGGCGGAACTCGGCATAGGAGCCGGTGAACGGCAGCACCACCCGGCCCTTGAGATATTCGGTGAACCCCTGCACCCCCTCGGGGACGTAGAAGGGGCTCACGTTGTTCTGCTCGAAGTGGTGGTGGGAGGCGAAGACGATCATCGGCACGGGGCGATCCACCTCGTGCTGGAACTTGGTCTTTAGGTCGGCGTAGCTCTCCTCGGCGAGCACCAGAGCGAGGCGGGCGAGCGGCTCTTCCTCGGGGTAGTAGAAGATCTCGACGTGCGGGCCCTGCAGCGTGTGCCACTGAAACGACTCGTACTGTACCTTGTTCTTCCCGAAGGCATAATACTGTGCCGCGGCGGGAGAAACGGAGGCAAGCAGCAGCGCTATGATGAGCCCGACGAGCCGATTCATCTTCATGTAGGCGGGGCCTTCGAGTGAGTCCGCCCGGCGAGACGACGACTAGGAAGGAGACGCGTGGTCATTATAGCAATCGCACCGTTGTCGGACAAGGAGAGAGAGGTCTAAACCTGACTATTCTCGATAATTTCTCGTGCTCCGCCCACCCATACACCGACCGCCGCGACTTGGTGCCAGGAATCGACCGGCATCGAGCACAAATCCTGATCAAAATGCACGACGTCGGCGCCGGACCCGGGCGCGATGCGGCCACGAGGCGTCCTCCACCCCGCCGCGCGGTGCGGCTCCTCGAGGTGGGCGCGCAGCGCCTGCGTGAGCCGAAGGCGCTGCTCGGCGTGGAAGGTGGCGGAAGGCTCCTCCTCCGGCGACCGGCGGGTCAGGGCGGCCTGGATCGCGTGCAGAGGGCCCGCGCGATCGAAGGGGGCGTCGGAGCCGAAGAGGAGCGGGGCGCCCGCGGCCAGGAGGCTCTTCCAAGCATACGAGCGAGACGTGCGCTCCCCCCAGTGCTCCCGCGCCACGGCGCGGTCGGTGACCTGGTGGATCGGCTGCACCGAGGCCACGGCGCCTAGTTCCCGGAAGCGTGCAAAATCCTCGGTGCGGGCAAGCTGCACGTGTTCGACGCGCGGCGGAAGCGGGTAGGAAAGGCCGCGCTTGAGCGGCTCGGCGATTGCGTCGAGCGCGTTTCGGACCGCCCGGTCCCCGATCGCGTGGATCGCCACCGCGAGCCCCGCCTCGGCGGCCCGGAGGCAACCGTCCACCAGCTCCTCCCGCCGCGTCACCTCGATGCCTACCCGCCCCGAGCCCTCGTAGGGACTTTCGAGGAGCGCCGTGGCCGACCCCAGCGTTCCGTCGGCGAACATCTTCACGGGACCGATCCGCAGCTGTTCGGTTCCGAAACCGCTCCTGAGACCCAACCCGATCGCGTGATCCAGGGAGGCGAGGGGCACCGACAGGAGAAGCCGGAAGCCGAGCGACCCCGCGCTCTCTAGATCTTGCGCCGCGCGCCAGGTGGCTGCGCGGTCGTAGTCGTGCGCCGACGTGATGCCAAGACCGCGGGCCCGGGCCAGGGCCCGGCGCAGCGTGGCCGCCGCATCCTCGCGGTGGGTCACCGCGGCGCGGGCCGGCTTGTCCGCCGCTTCGATCAGGATGCCGGTCAGGGCGCCGCGGAAATCGCGCTCGATCACCCCGCCGGGGGGATCCGGTGTCCCCTCGGCCACGCCTGCGCGAACCAGCGCGGCCGCGTTGGCCCACACGGAATGGCCGTCCACCGCGTAGAGGAGAAGCGGCCTATCGGGAGCGATCTGGTCGAGCATCGCGCGCAAGCGGCGCTCGGGCGCCCACGCCCGCGGCACCCAGCCGCGCACCAGGAGCCACTCTTCGGAAGGGGCCGACGCGCGGCGGCGCCGGACGGCGCTCTCGACCGCCTCGGGGGTCTGCTCCTCCATCCATGGCTCGTCGAGGGCGCGGATCCAGGTCATCAGATGGATGTGCGCGTCGGTGAACCCGGGCATGAGCGTGCCGCCCTTCAAGTCTACCGATTTCGCCGACTTTCCCGCCCGCCGGCGCAGGGCGCCGTACGCGCCGACCGCTTCGATCCTCCCGTCGCGCACCCAGACGGCCTCGCCCGCCGAGCCCTTGCGAAGAGGCCGGGCGCGGCCAGGCGCGGGGAGCTTGGCGGCGCGCGGCGCGTCGAGCAGGCGCCCGCCGAAGAAGAGGATCTCGCCCGACGCGCGGTCTGTTTTCGCGCGCGGGCTCATCGGCCCTTCACCTCGCCGGCGAGCCAAGCGAGATAGGGTGCGTGGCCGCCGAGGATTGGAAGGACAAGGATCTCCGGCACCTGATCGGGGTGGGACCCGCGGATCGCGCGGACCGCGGCCTGCGCGTTCGCCCGGGTCGTCTTCCCCCAGAGGAGCGTGCTCGGCTCCGCGTGCTCCTTCCCCTTCCACCGATAGAACGCGCGCGCGCCAGGCGCCACCGTGGCGCAGGCGAGCACACGGCCGCGGATCAACGCCCGCGCGGCGCGCGCGGCGGCGGCGCGACTCGGATAGGCGGCCACGATCATCACAGCGGCCGGCGTCGCGCGGCGGCGAGCGGGCCCCGTGCGCCGTCGTGCCGCCGTCACGCGCGCCTCCGGAGTCGGTCCCGAATGGCTCCCTCGATCACGTCAGCCGTCCGCTCCCAGGGAAACCTCTGGATCCGCTCCTGCCCGCGCGCGGCGATGGCCGTCCGTAGCGCGGTGTCCCGGAGGAGCCTCTCCACGTGGCGCGACAAGGTCCACGCCCAAGGGTAGCGGGAGACCAGCGCCGTGTCGCGGTGTCGCGCGAAGTCCTGCGTGCCGCTCCGCGTGCAGACGACCGCCGCGCCACACGACATCGCCTCGGCGGCGGTGTTGCACCAGCCGGCGCGCCGCTCCGCGCTCACGAAGATGTCGGCGTCGCCGTAGAGACCGACCAGCTCTTTACGTGTGGGATCGAGCACCCACTCGTGCGGAATGGAAATGGGAAGCGGCTCGGGCGGACGGGCCGCGCCGCGCGGTGGCGCGTCGAAGAGGGTCAGCTCCACCCGGAGTCCCGCCCGCTTCGCCGCCGCCTCCACTGCCCGCGCCGCGGCGAGCGTCCCCTTCCGCTTCCGCGAGAGCCTCCCGTAGATCAACGCCCGGACCGGCTTCCCCTCGCGCGCGCGCCCCGGACGCAGATCCGGAGCGGGCACGTGGAACACCGTGGTGTCCACGCCGCCGACCGCCGGCACGACCCGCACGCCGCGCCGCTTCAGGTGATTTGCCATGCCGGTGGAATTGGCGAGGACCAGGTCGGCGCTCCGCCAGGCGGCCCCCGCTCCGGCCGCCTTCTCCAGCACGGCGTAGAAGACCCGGAGCGTCCCCCGCGGTCGGACGCGCTGGAAGAGGTTCGGGTCGGGGGTGAGAAGCGCGTCCCAGCTCTCGCGCTCGATCTCCTCGATCGTCCCGACGCGCCCCGGCAGCGGAAGCCGTG
>JANLXD010000007.1:0-7345 GCA_031364935.1 Candidatus Eiseniibacteriota bacterium | reverse complement strand
TTGACCGCGATCGCGATGGCCGCCAGAACCGGCGCCAAGACGGCCAGGCAGGCCGTGGACCCGGCCAGGTCGATGAAACGGCGGAGGATCGCCTCGGGGCCCGCCAGGTCCGGCCTGCGGAAGCGCATGGCCGGCACCCCTTCCACGTCGCCGATGGCGGCCCGACCGCTCACGACGTGAAACTGGTTCGACACCACGACCACTTCGGAGCGGGCGTCGAGACAGGCGAACGCGGTGTCGAACACTTCCTCGAGCGGACGACCGTCCGGCTCGATCAGGACCTCGCTGTACCCATGGGAGTGGACCAGGTCGCGCGCGCGATCGGGAGCGGTGGACGATAACGGGCGCAGATGCACCTCGCGCGAACCGCCCACGACTTCCTCGATATCCGCCACGAGGCGCTCGGCGCGCTCCGTGTCGCCCAGGACCAGCACCGGCCCGCGCGACAGCCGCGGGTACATGCGGCGCGCCACCGGACGCACCACGGCCATGCGGCCCAACGCCAGGAGCAGCAGGGTCGTCGGGAGCGAGAGCCCGACCGCGAGCCGGCTCGCGAACGGGACCTCGATCTTGAGCGCGAAGGCAAGGAGGTGCATGAGCACCCACGCAGGAAGCGCGGCTCCGAGCACGCGGAACAGATGCCGCGCGATCGAGATCATGGCGCGCGGCGCGTAGGCTTCGCGCGCGCTCAGGACGGCGACCCAGAGAACCGCGCCCATAACAATCAACGCGGTGCCGCCGGGCGTGGCCGCGGACGTGAGCAATTGCTGTGGGGAATAGCGGACGAGTGCGGTGAGAACGAAGGCCGCGGCGACCGCGATGAGGTCCACGGCGATCGCAACGGTCACGGCAATGCGGTGGGCCGCGGGCGTCGCGGGAGGGACTCCGGCGCCGGGACGCGGCTCATCCATCGCGACCGCCGCGTCCGGATGGCGATCCGGTTCGCGATTGCGCGTGGCGAATCCCTTCAGATTCAGTGCGGTCCTCCCGGCGGGCTCAAGCCGCCGTGTCGGAGTGCGGACCACATAGGGGGGCCTTCCCTGCCCCGCCACAAAGCGCAGTGAATCAGTCTAGTGCTGCGGAGTCAATGCTTATTCAGTTGCGGCACTTGAGCTAAGCCGAACGACTTGACGCCCTGAATCACCTGTTCGAGATGTGCGGGCGACAACTCCGCATACATCGGAAGGGAGAGACACTCGTTGGCCCATGCTTCGGCTTCCGGGAAATCGCCTCTGCGGTGGTCCAGCCCCGAATAGGCGTCCTGGAGGTGCACTGGGACGGGGTAATGGAGCCCCGTCTGCACGCCGCGCTCGTTCAAGTGGGCGCGAAGGGCGTCGCGCTGCTCCGATCGCACCACGTAGAGATGGCAGGCCGATTGGCACCCGTCGGCCTCCACCGGCAACCGCACGCCGGCGTCCGCGAGATGCTCGCCGTAGACCGCGGCGTGCGCGCGCCGGGCCTTGTTCCAGGCGTCCAGGTGGCGCAGCTTCACGGTGAGCACCGCACCCTGGATCCCCTCGAGGCGGGCGTTGTACCCCACCTCGGCGTGGCGGTAGCGCTCGGTCTGCCCGTGGTCGCGCAGGCGGCGGATGCGGGCGGCCAGCTCGGGGTCGTTGGTCGCGACCGCGCCCCCTTCGCCGTAGGCGCCGAGATTCTTCCCCGGGTAGAACGAGAAGCATGCCGCGCGGGCCAGCGAGCCGGCGCGGCGGCCGTGGTAGCGCGCCCCGTGCGCCTGGCAGGAATCCTCGATCACCGGTATTCCCGCCTCCGCCGCAAGCGCCAAGATTGGATCCGTGTCCGCGGGCTGGCCGTAGAGGTGGACCGGCAGGATCGCGCGCGTGCGGTTGGTGATCGCGGCCGAGAGAAGCGCCGGGTCCATGTTCCCCGTGTCGCGCCGCACGTCCACGAACACCGGCCGGGCGCCCACGTGGGAGACCGCCTCTGCGGTAGCGATGAAGGTGTGCGCGGGCACGATCACCTCGTCCTCCGGCCCGACGCCCAGCGCCAGAAGCGTGAGCTGGATGGCCGCGGTGCCGTTGTTGATCCCGACCACTTCCTCCACGCGAAGGAATTCCGCGAAGTCGCGCTCGAAACCCTCCACGGCCGGACCGAGAACGAACGACGTGTTCTCGATCACCTCCTGGATGGCGGCATCAACTTCGTCGCAAATCGTCCGGTACTGCGCTTTCAGGTCTACGAAGGGAACGCCCACCGCTTCCTCCCATCCGCCACGGCCCGTGTGGTGTCGGCTCCTAGCTCCCAAATGTGGTCGACCATGAACTCCCGAAGTCCGCCGTCGCAAACGCGGCGGTTCGCCGTTTCCTTCTTGATGAACGGGATGCCCATGACACCGGACGGCTCGCGCACGGCGGTCAGGCGCCCCGATTGGATCAGCTCCTGGTCCAGCGCGCCGACTGGTCCGGTGAAGATGCTCGTGGCCGGAATGCCGAGGAGCGCGGCCTCACGATTCATGGTGCCGCCGCCCGAAACCGCGACGTCCGCGGCGGCGAGAAGCGACAAGCCGTCGAGCGGCGAGTCGGGGACCAGGATGTTCGCCGCGCGCGCGGAGTCAGGGACCGACTCGGAGGCGTCGCGGCGCAGCCAGACCGCCCGGACCCCGTCGGATCCGGCGATGCGTCGGGCCAGCGTCTCCAAGATCTGCTCGCTCGCCGAGTCGTGGTAGTGCGCGGTCCGGCTCGGCGGGCGCACCACGACGAGCACGTCGCTCTCCCTCACACCCAGCTTGGCGCGCATGCCGGTGTCGGGAGTGAAATCGGCAAGATAGATCTCCTCCTTGAAGCCGTCGAACGGTCGCCACGGCCCACCCGGGTTCTGGCCGGCGATCGTCCCCACCACGGCGCGCGGCACCAGGATGCGATCGCAAAAGCGACGGAAAAGCCACGTGGAGACGTGCTCGTAATCGAACATCGTGAGGTTCTTGACGCCGGAAAGGCGCGCCGCGGGAGGAAGCGAGCGCGAGCCGTGTCCGACTGCAACGTCGAAATTCCCGGCGCGCCCAAACCGAACCAGCCCCGCGGCGCGCCCCGCGAGCGCGGACGCCTTGGCGGCGATCCCCTTGGGCTGCCCGCGTCCGATGATCGTGTGCTCGATCGAGGCGGCTCGGAGCAGCTCGGGCACGTACGTTCGGTCACGCGCGGTGACCGCGACTTCGGCTCCCCGTTCACGGAGCCGGCGAATAATGGGTTTGAAGATCTGGACGTGAGGCGCGTTGTCGACGTCGATCCAGACCCTCACGCCACCCCCATCGGGACCGGTGTCTGCCGCTCTGCCGAGCGAAGCGATTCCACGGTGGCCATCGCGAGCGCCATCCACGATTGCACCCAGCGGACGAATTCGCGCTCGTCGCGCGAGCCTCGCCGGATCTGATAGGCGAAGTGCGCCTCGCCGCGCACCCAGAGGGTGCGGAGCGACCAGTCCGCGATGGCGAGCGCGGAGGCGCGCGCGGAGTCACGTAGCGAGAGCGAGGCCGCCTGCGAGGAGGCGATGGCCGCGTACGTGACGACGCCCTGGGCTGCCGAGTGCGCGTCCAATGGGGCCGCCTCGGGCAGCGTGAGGCGCGCGGAGCCGTCGGGGCCGAAGAAACGACCGTAGACCTCGATCCCGCGGCTCAAGACGCCGTCCGGAACGGGATAGCCCATGTCGCGCGCGTAGATCAGCGACTCGAGGACGTAGCCCGTGTGGAACGAGTCCATCCACGTACCGCCGCGTTCGACGGCATAGGGCCACGATCCATCCGGGCGCTGGGCGCCGATGACGAAGCGGAGAAGTTTCCCTCCCAGCACCGCCAGATCCGCTTCTCCGCTCAGGGTCGAGGCGCGCATGAGAAGCCGCGCCGCGAGCGCGGAGATATTCACGACGCGCGTGTCGTCCGTCGCCGTGTAGGAGAGCGCGGCGCCGTCGGGATCCACCGGCGTGAGGCGAAGCCCCGAGGCGAGGAAACGGGCGGCGCCCAGGCCCAACGCGTGGGCCGTGTCGTCGTCGAACGCGCCCGCGCAGTCGAGCGCGTGCCATCCCACCGTCGCCGTCACCACGGCGTTCGGAGTCCCGGCGGGCGCCCAGAAGGAGCGCGACTGCCACGGGAAGGGATAGCCCCAGCCCAGGCCGGCCCCCGCGGGCGTGGCGCGCCGCTCGATTTCCCCGAGCAGCTCGCGCGCCAGCTCACGCGGACGCATCACGCCAAGGAGCGCGCGGCCGCGTGTGACCGCGCCCAAAAAGAGGGCGAGCGCCTTCGTGTTCACCGAGCCGGGAGGCTTCGCCAGCGTGCGCGCCACTGGAATTCGCAGCACTACCTGCGAGAGGACGAAGCGAGGAAGCGGGCCCAGGCGCGACACCGCGCGCCCGATGGGAGAGAGCAGTCCGTCGTAGGGATCGGATCCGGACCATCCGTCCAGTTCGCCCCGGTCGAGGATTCGCTTGAGAGCGTCGGCTGGCGTCATGTCACAACTCCTCGCGCGTGAGCGGCCGTGCCTCTCGGATCGAGCGGGCTGCGGCCAGGGTCAGCGCTGTGCTGAGGATGCTCTCTTCTTCCGGAATCGGGGTGGGGGCTCCCGTCCGGACCGCGTCCAGAAAAGCTTTCACCTCCGCCCGGTGCCCCTTGTCGCGCGCACCCCATTTCTTGGTGCGGCGGCGGCCGGCCCGGTGCAGGGAGGCACTGCGGAAGTCGTCGATCACGATGGAAGTGCCCGAGCGATGGATTTCGATTCGTTCTTTGGGAAGCGAGACGTCGCCGTTCGAGAGATAGTCGATGCCGGCCGTGGCCCCGTTTTCAAAGGTGATCTCGATGCGGAAGCTCTGATGGCCGGCGTCGTTGTGTGGTGCGTCGAGGGCGTGGGTTTCTACGGTTGCGGGCGCAGAGCCAGCCAGGAAACAGGCGAGGTCGATGAAGTGGCACCCCTCGCCGAGAAGGCGTCCTCCACCGGTCTCGGCGTCCAGAAGCCAGTGGTTGTGCGGCAAGGCACCCGCGTTGATCCGCATGAGAATGCGGAGCTGGTCGCGGTTCGAGCCGAGCGCTTCGAGCGCCCATCGGGTCGCGGGCGCGAAACGGCGGTTGAAGCCCACCATCAGGCGCCCCTGCGTGGCGCGAATCGTGGTCGCCACGCGGTCCAGCTCCGCGGAGGTGAGCGCGAGCGGCTTCTCGACGAAGACCGCCTTGTGCGCGCGGAGCGCCGCTTCGGCGTAGCGCGCGTGGGAATCGTGCCGCGTCGCGATGAAGACAATTTCGGTGCGCGGGTCGGCCAGTGCGGGCTCGGCGGAAGTCCCGGCGACCCGGAACCCGGAGCGCTTGCGGGCCGTTTCGGCCTTGAGCGGCGTCGATGTGACGACGTGCTCGAGCGTGGCGCCGGGGACGGCGCGGACTACCGGCAGTAGATGGGCGGACGCGAAATTCCCGAGGCCGAGGAAGGAAACCTGAGTGGGGCGCGGCGTGAACGCGGCAGGTGGGATGGTGAGATCGGCAGATGCCGCACTCCCGTTACTCTCGAGGCGAGCGCCGGGCTCGTACTCGAGGACCACCGAGATAGGCGACGGTCCGTCCTCTCCCGACAGGAGTGCATAGCCCTCGGGTGCGCGCTCGAACGGGATGGTGGCGCCCTTGAGTCCTTCGAGGGTCAGCCTACGTGTTGCCAGAAGGCTCAGGAACTCTTCCATGTTCCGCCGCTCCGTCCATGGAACGAAGCCGATCGGGTACGCCATCCCCTTCTCCTCGAAGGAAGGATCGTATCGTCCCGGGCCGTAGGAGCGAGAGACCACCAGGGTCAGCTCCTTCTCGTAGAACGATTCGCGCGGCACGTCCAGGCCGACCGCCCCGACCACAACAACCTTGGCGCGGTCACGCGCCGCGGCGCCCGCGAGCACCAGCGGCTCATTGTCCGCGCCGCCGGCGGTGATGAGCACGACGTCGGCGCCGCGTCCGTCAGACCAATCCACGATCTGCTGCGCGGTGGACTTGTCCAGGGACCCGTCCCCCGCCTCGGCGCCCGATTCTAGCGCCAACTCGACGCGATCGCGCCGGGGATCCACACCGAAGACGTGCGCCCCGGCCGCAACACAAAGGCGCGTCGCAAGCTGGCCGATCAGGCCCAGGCCGATGACGAGCACCCGGTCGCCAAGAGCGACCCCGGCGGTGCGGATGCCGTGCAGCGCCACGGAACCGATCGTGGCGAAGCAGGCGTCTTCTAGCGGGACGTTGGCTGGCACCGGAACGGCGAGATTCCTCGGGACCGCGACGATTTCCGCGTGGCACGCCGTGGCCCCGGCGCAGGCCACTCGCATGCCTACGCGAAACTCGTCACAGCCCTCGCCTACTTCGATCACCGTTCCCGCCAGGGAGTAGCCCAGCGGCTGGGGCGAAGAGAGGCGCTCGCGGACCTTCTGCGCTGTAGCGACGAGGCCCTCGGTGCGAACCGCGTCCAGCACTTTGGCGACTTGGTCGGGGCGCTCGCGGGCTTTGTCGAGTAGGGACCCTTCTGCCAGGGCTACTTTGGACCGCTCGGTTCCGGGAGATATCGCGGAGCAGACCACTCGGACCAGAATGCCATCCGAGCCCAGCCGTGCCTCCGGAACATCCTGGACACGCAGCGTACCCCCCGAGGGATCAAGCACTAGTTGCTTCACGTCGCTGCTCCCGAGCCCACCTCGACGGTCAAGCTCTCGCTGGGAAACGTGAATTGCCGGGCATTGTCCAAGAACTCCTGCATCCAGATCTCTAGCGTCAGGAAGGCCCAAATTTGCAGGGAGTAGTCCTCGACGCCTCTGCGATGATCGCGAACGAGACGCTGCACCATCCCCGGGTCGAGCAGACCGCGCTCCGTGACCTTCCGCGGACAAAGCAATTCTTCAATGAGCGGGGCTAGATCGCGCCTCAGCCACGAGCGAACGGGCGCCGCAAACGGTGCCTTTGGGCGGTCGATAATCTCGTTCGGCACCAGTCCTCTCATCGCCGCACGCAGTGCGATCTTGGTCCGCGTGCCCGCCACTTTGGCCCGCCCCGGCAAGCGCGTTGCATACTCCACCACCTCGTCGTCGAGCAAGGGAACGCGCACCTCGACCGAGGCCGCCATGCTCGCCTTGTCCATGTACGCCAACCCCAGCCCGGGGAGATACAGCTTCAGGTCTACATAGGTCATGCGGCCGACCATGTCCGAACCGCTCCTTCGATCCCATGCGTCCTTGAGGGGCTGAATGCCCGCATACTCGTCCCGGCCTGCATCCCCGTTCTGACCGAGAAGCTCCGCCAATTCCTCGGCGTCGTAATAACACGAGAAGCCGGCGAATCGGTCGAAGGCTGGCAGTCCAGCGTGTCGCAAGAATCGTTTGGCGCGACGGA
>JANLXD010000484.1:0-1624 GCA_031364935.1 Candidatus Eiseniibacteriota bacterium | reverse complement strand
CTCGCACGCGCCGCGGCGCTCCCAGGCGACGCTCATGCTGCTCGACTCCTTCCTCCCCGAGCACATCGCCGAGCTCGCGGTGGACTCGATCTTCATGGCGCCGCAGCTCGGGGTGCTCTCGACCGTGCATCCGAAGGCGGCGCGGGAAGTGTTCGAGAAGGACTGCCTCATCCGCCTGGGGACCAGCGTGGCCCCGGTCGGTGTGGGGAAGGAGGGGCAGACGGTTCTTCGTGTGACCCTGGAGCGGACCGGCGGGAAGCGGGAAGAGTTCTCGGTTCCGTACGGTTACCTCCGCCTCGTGCCGCTCGCCGACGGCGAGCGCGTGGAGGCGGTGCTCAAGCCCGAGAAGGCGTTCGACGTCGGCGAAGGGAAGGGACGCGAGCGCAAGGTGTCTCTCCGCGGCGGCGTGGTCGGATTGATCTTCGATTGCCGCGGCCGCCGGCCGTTCACCCTGCCCGAGGACCGGGCGCGGCGGATCGCGAAGCTCACGGAATGGAACGAAGCGCTGGGGATCTACCCGAGCGCCGCGGCGCCGGGATCGAAGGCCGCCGCGCCCGCCGCCACGGTGGCGGTCGGGGCCTGACCGACACATCGGCCGAAGCGTCTAACCAAAGGGGCAGGAAGCGTGGCGCACTCCTACACACCGGGTCTCAAGGTCACCGCCTTCACCGTCGTGCGGCGCGAGCGAAAGCTCCCGCTCCCCGGCACCGTGCTCGTCAAGGTGGGCGACACGGTCCAGGCGGAGACGATCGTGGCGCGCACGGAGCTGCCCGGAAACGTCCAGACGGTGAACGTGGCGAATCTGGCGGGGGTGCTCCCCGAGGACGTATTGGAGACTCTGGTGAAGCCGGTGGGCTCGCCGCTCACGAAGGGAGAGACCTTCGCCGAGAGCCGTTCCTTCTTTGGCCTCTTCCGCTCCAAGGTGGCCTCTCCGATCGACGGCACGCTGGAGAGCGTGTCCAAGGTGACCGGCCAGGCGCTCCTCCGAGAGCCGCCGATCCCGGTCGAAGTGGACGCCTACGTGGACGGGAAGATCCTCGAGGTGCACCCCAACCAAGGAGTCACCGTCGAGACGCGCGGCTCCTTCATCCAGGGGATTTTCGGAATTGGAGGGGAGACGAGCGGCACGCTCCAAGTGCTCGCCGACTCGCCCGCGGACCTGCTGCGCGAGGGCTCCATCACCGAGAAGCACCGGGGAGCGGTGGTCGTGGGGGGCTCCCACGTCAACACCGCGACGCTCCGCCACGCCGTCAAGATGGGAGTGAAGGCGATCGTGATCGGCGGGTTCGACGATCAGGACCTGCGCGAATTCCTGGGCTACGACCTGGGCGTCGCGATCACCGGCCACGAGGAGAAGGGATTGACGCTGGTCGTGACGGAGGGCTTCGGGACGATCCCGATGGCGAGGCGGACCTTCGATCTCCTGAAGCAGTGCGAGGGGCGAAAGGTGTCGGTCAGCGGAGCCACGCAGATCCGCGCCGGCGTCCTCCGGCCGGAGAAGCGAACGCGCTAGGACCGCGTCGATGTTCGTCAGCGCCGCATAGGCCAGCAACACGACCGCGGAAAGGGCGAAGAAGCGCGTCTCCGCGGGCCCGAGCTCGTGTTGAACGTTGCTCCCGCGGGC
>JANLXD010000426.1:0-2739 GCA_031364935.1 Candidatus Eiseniibacteriota bacterium | reverse complement strand
ACCAGGCCGATGCGCTTCGCCAGCCACGCCGCCCCCATGTGCGACACCGCGTTCAGGACGCGCGCCCCGAAGAAGAGGAGCCCGATCACCTCCTCGCCGATGCCGAACCGCACGTAGAAGAAGTAGGAGAGGAGCGCGCTGGTCAAGAACCCGCCCCCCAGGCTGTCCAGCGCGAAGAGGGCGGAGACCCGCGTCACGATGCGGCGCGACTCGGGCGAGATGGTCACGCGCTTCGCGGGCTCTGCCGCCTCGACCTCCGGCGTGAGGCGGAGATAGAGGAGCGCCGTGACCGCGAGGAGGAGCGCATACGCGCCAACCGCCGCGCGCAGGGAGATCATCTCCGAAAGCGACGCGGCGCGAAGCAGCGCCGGAAGCCCCGCCGCCAGCGCGCCGATCGCGTGGCCGGCGTCCTGCACCACGTTGTACCAGGCGAAGACCGCGGTCCTCCGCTCGGGAGGCGCCGTCGCGGGGAGAATCGCCTGGTCCAGGATCATCGACGCGCCGCGGTCGCGGCCCATGCCGTTCAGCATCCCCAGGAACGCGGCCGCGCCGATCAGCACCGGATTCGAGGCGAACGCCACGACCGCGCCCCCTGCTGCCCCGAGGAGCGACAGAAAGATCAGCGTCTTCCGGCGCCCGAGGCGGTCCCCCGTGAGGGTGACCAGGAGCGCCGCGGCGGCGGCGCCCGAGAGCCCCGCCGTCACCACCGCGCCGATCCCGGCCGGGTCGAAGCCGGATCGGGCGAGGTGGATCCCGATCAGGACCCCGATCATGCCCGTGGCGAGGGCCCGCAGGAAGGCGCCCGCGTAGAGGATTTTCCGGTCGCGCGCTAGGAGTCTCGGGTCCACCGGCTACCGAAGCCGGGGGCGGATAGCGCCGGGCACGGCGTCAACCGCCGCCGAAAAGCCTGGTGACGTAGAACGTGGCCGCCGCCACGGCGGCCGCGGCGGGAATCGTGAGGATCCAGGCCCAGACAATCTTCCCCGCGATCCCCCAGCGGACCGCGGAGAGCCGGCGCGTCGCGCCGACTCCGACGATGGCGCCGGTGATGGTGTGGGTCGTCGAGACAGGAATGCCGAGATGGGTGGCGAGGAAGAGGCTGATCGCTCCCGCCGTCTCGGCGCAGAAGCCGCCGAACGGCACCAGCTTGGTCACGCGGGCGCCCAGGGTGTGGACGATCCGCCAGCCTCCGGACAGCGTGCCCAGCGCGATCGCGATGCCGCAGACGACGGCCACCCACGTGGGCACGTAGAAGTGGTTGATTGATCCGGTCGTGAACAGGAGGAGCGAGATCACGCCCATCGTTTTCTGCGCGTCGTTTCCGCCGTGGCCCAGGGAGTAGGCCGCCGCCGAGATGAGCTGGAGCCTTCGGAACAGGCGGTCCACGGGCCCGGGGGCCGCGTTTCGGAGCAGCCACGACGTCGCGATCGTGATGCTCCAGGCCAGGAACATCCCCATGAACGGCGCCACCACGATGAAGGCGGCCGTCTTCGTCAGCCCGGGCATGAGGATCGCTCCCGGCCCGCCGTGGCACAGCGCGGCGCCCACCAGCCCGCCGATCAGCGCGTGCGAGGAGGACGTGGGCAGACCCAGCCACCAGGTCAAAAGATTCCATGCAATGGCGCCCACGAGCGCGGAGAGGAGGACGTGGTTGTTCACGGCCTCGGGGAGGATGATCCCCTTCCCCACCGTCTTCGCCACCGCCACGCCCAGCACGAACACCGCGATGAAGTTGAAGAACGCGGCCCAGACGACGGCGAACCCGGGCGTGAGCACGCGGGTCGAGACGACGGTGGCGATGGAGTTGGCGGCGTCGTGGAAGCCGTTCAGGAAATCGAAGATCAGGGCGAAGACGATGATGACGATGGCGTACGTCGAAAGCGATTCCAGGCCGTGCGGCACGCTCAGGATCCGCTCAGGTGTTCTTCACGAAGATGCCTTCGATGATGTTGGCCACGTCCTCGCAGTCGTCGGTCGTGGCCTCGAGGCGGCCGTACAGCTCCTTCCACTTGATCAATTCCCGGAAGTCCGCCGCGTCCTCGAAGAGCTTGGCGGTCATGTCGCGGGAGATGAGGTCGGCGTCGTTCTCCAGCTTGTTGATCTCGATCAGGAAGGGCTGGGCGCTCTTCCGGTCGCGAAGACTCTTCACCGCCTCGTGGATGGCCACGCAACCCTTCTCAATGATCTGGATCAGCTCGCGGGTCTCGGGCGTGAGCCGCTCCACTTTGAATAGCGCGAACCGGCTCGCCACGCCCTCGATGTTGTCCAGCACGTCGTCGAGCGAGCTGGCCAGCGCGTGGATGTCCTCGCGGTCGAAGGGCGTGATGAAGGTGCGGTTCAGCGTGTCTATCAGGCCGTGGGTGATTTGGTCCCCCGCCGTCTCGAGCTCCTTGATATGACGCGCCTTCTCGGGGACGTTGACGAAATTCTCGGCCATCTCGCGGAGCGCGCGCGCCCCCTCGAGCACGGTCGCGGACTGCCGCTCGAACAGCTCGAAGAACTTGGGCGTTTCCGGAAGCAGGCGAAACATGCCGACCGGTATACACCGGGCCGGGGTCGGCTGTCCAGGGAATGCCCACGGGGACATGAAAATGCCGGGTTCTGCCTTTTACCCGCGTTCCCGGGCCTGTAGGATCGCCTGCCATGGCGGAACGACGCTGGATCGGCCTTCTCCGCTGGCTTCCGGGGACCCTGCTGCTCGCGGGACTCGCGGTCTTCGCCCTACGCCAGGTGGAGTGG
>JANLXD010000254.1:0-5223 GCA_031364935.1 Candidatus Eiseniibacteriota bacterium | reverse complement strand
CGCCCTGGAAGCCGCCCGCGCCGTTCTCGAGTCTGACCACGCCGCGCCTATTCGGGTCCCATCCGGGCCGCGCGAACCCGCGCGACTCGAGATCGAACTTCCGCTCGTAGTTTGAAGGAGAGCTAGACATATATGCCCGTCGCCCTGGTTGTCGACGACGATCCGAACAGCCTTTCCGCCCTGGCGGAGCTGGTTGAAAACGAAGGATTTGCCACGGTCACGGCAGGAACACTGGCCGACGCGCGAGCGCGTCTGGCGTCGACGCCCCCTGACGTCGTGCTGGTGGACTTGATGCTCCCGGACGGGGGCGGCCTCGATATTCTTCCCGATCTGGATCCCACGCACCGGGTCGAAGTCATCCTGATCACGGGCAACGCTACCGTGGACTCGGCCGTGGCCGCTCTCCGCATCGGCGTCCTCGACTACCTGACGAAGCCGGTGGACGTCCGCCGCCTCAAGACGGTGCTGGGAAACGTCTCGCGCACGCTCGCTCTGAAGGAAGAGATCGGCACGCTTCGCGAAGAGCTGCGGCAGCTGGGGCGGTTCGGCCGGCTGATCGGGAATTCGACGGCGATGCAGCGCGTGTACGACCTTGTGGTGAAGGTGGCTCCGACGGACGCCACGGTTCTTCTCGTGGGTCACAGCGGAACCGGCAAGGAAGTCGTCGCCGCGACCATCCACGAGCTGGGACGCCGCCGCAAGCAGCCCTTCCATCCGCTCAATTGCGGAGCCGTCCCGCCGAATCTGATGGAGAGCGAGCTTTTCGGGCACGAGCGGGGAAGCTTCACTGGCGCCCAGCAGCTTCACCGCGGCTACTTCGAGCGCGCCTCGGGAGGAACACTGTTCCTCGACGAGATCACCGAGATGCCGATGGATCTGCAAGTCAAGCTGCTCCGCGTTCTGGAGACGGGCACGATCATGCGCGTGGGCGGTGACTCGATGATCGACGTGGACGTGCGCGTGATCGCCGCGAGCAACCGCTCGCCGGAGACGGCGGTCAAGGAAGGGAAGTTCCGCGAGGACCTGCTTTACCGGCTGAACGTGTTCCCGATCACGCTGCCACCGCTCCGCGAGCGAAACGGCGACATCGACCTCCTCGCCGACCACTTCCTCGCGCTCATGAACCGTGACGAGGGGACCGGAAAGCGCTTCAGCGCGGCCGCTCGCCGGCGGATGGCCGCGTATGCGTGGCCAGGAAACGTTCGCGAGCTGAAGAACCTGATTCAGCGTGCGTACATTCTTTCGGACGACACCATCGAGATGGACGCGCTGCCGACGAGCGTCGTGGCCGCCCCGGCGGCGAGCGCCGAGCCGGGGACGCCCGACGGGATTCGCGTGGGGATGTCGCTGTCTGACATCGAGCGCTTCTTCATCCTGGCCACTCTGGAGCAATACGGCGGCGACAAGCGCAAGGCGGCCGAGGTCCTGGGAATCAGCTTGAAGACGATGTACAACCGCCTGAACAACTACGCAGCCACCGTCCAGTAGCTAGCGGGAGGTGGTTGGAGATTCCTCCCGCCGGCCTCCCTGGATGTCCGCTCGTTCCACGACGAAGCACCCGTTTGCCCCGCACAATATCCGCTCGCCTCTCGGTAACATCATCCAACGCACTGCCTTGTAGCCTGTACAAGGAATACGAGCGCACTGTGAAATGGCACGAATGCTGCGAGCCCCGACGTCGCGTGGGGCGGAGCCTCAGGGATATTTGTCCAGGAAGTCGTGATCCCAATCGCTGGCAACAATCGGCGCGTCGGGGCGGGAATGCCCTCCCGCCGCGCCCCACAGTTTCGAAAGGAGACTTTCTCGTGTCCAATCTTGTGACAGCCATTTTCAATTCCCGCTCGCAAGCCGAAATGGCCGTGGATGAGCTGCTGAAGGCAGGCTTCTCCCGCGACGACGTCAGTCTGCTCATGTCGGAGTCCACCCGTGGACGTGAGTTCGCAGTCAAGAAGACCACGAAGGTCCCGGAGGCAGCGGCGGCCGGTATGACGGTGGGCGGCGTCATCGGCGCGGTGGCTGCGGGACTCGCGGCCGTCGGCACCCTCGTGATTCCAGGACTCTCCCTCGTCGCTGCGGGTCCGCTCGTCGCGGCTCTCGCCGGCCTGGGAGCCGGCGCCGCGGCGGGTGGGTTGACCGGCGCGCTGATCGGGCTGGGCATTCCGGAGCACGAGGCGAAGTTCTACGACCAGGAGATCGCGAAGGGCGGCATCCTCGTCGGGGTCTATGCACACTCCGACCGGGCGAAGCAAGCCAAGGAGATTCTCGAGGCGGCGGGCGCGGATAAGGTGGGCAAGGCCTGACATCCGATTCGAGGGGGAGGGGGCGGCCTGGATCTCGGGTGATTCCCGGAATCTATGTAGCCTCTACAACCGCCGGAGTAAGACTTGCAGAGGTGGAATCCCGTCCCGCTCCTGCCTCGATCGATCTACCAATGACTTACGGGGATGACATGCAGGCATGGAAGCTGCTGACTCCTAGGTCATTGAACATTCTCGGGAGCGCAATCGGTAGTGACGCCGCTCCCTTCGAACCACGAACAGCTTGAAGCAGCGGGAGCCCCTGCGGGGCGGAAGATCGCCTCGCGAAGCATGAGCCCCGCGTTCTCGATTGGATGGATCTCATGAACTGGGACGCCGTCGAAGGCAACTGGAAACAGATCAAAGGGCGTGCTCGCGAGCAGTGGGGCCGACTCACCCATGACGAAGTCGACGTGATCGCCGGCCGTCGCGACAAGCTCATCGGCAAGCTTCAAGAACATTACGGAATCGCCCGGGAAGAAGCCGAGCGCCAGATTCGGGAGTGGGCCGACATGCTGGAGGTTTCGCGCCCATAGGACTGCATCAAATATAACCTCGTGTAAAGCCCAAGCAGGGGGCCCTCCTCCTCCACTGGCCTTCCCACGGGAATCGGGCGGTTCCCCACCCAACCCATTCCCATAGATGGAAGGGCCCCCGCTTCTAAACTCCGCGCGCTGAATCGCGCGCCCGCCTCCTAGTTCTCCCCGCACGTTAGCCTCGTCTGAGCAATAAAAAACGGGCGGGCAGATGCGCTCGTCTGGATTCACTAGATGTGATCTTCGAAGGGTTCACTTCCATGATCTTCGAAGCTCACGTATTTTGTGATTCCACGAGCACCCTGCTCCGCCCACAAGCGGCCGCTTGGCGCTTCTCTCTATGTAAACGGGCCCGGTCGGGACCGCCAATCCCTCGGCGGTCGTCTTCTGCTCCTTGCGAGTTCGGTGCCAACGGCCCGGGCAAATCGCACGGCAGTGCACCATCGCAGGATACCGAAGAACACCGAGTAAGAGTGCGGAGGAAACCGCGCCATGTCCCGGAAATCAGCCGATTCAGACTATTCGATTCTACAAATGACAAGGCGCCGCGCCGGCGGTGTCGATGATTGGATGTGAGCGACGTGACGAGCCCGGCCGGCATGCTCCGTGGCACGTCTGTTGCCTTGCGCTTTGCGTCCTTGATCGGAGACCGCCTGCGAACATGACCATCATCGAGCGTCTGCAGTCCAACGGAATTCAGAGAGCCGGATCTCCCTCGAGGGGGTTTCGCTACCGGCGGCCGGGCGGCCGCCTTTCGCGCGATGACCGCGATCGCATCGAGGCGCTGAAGATTCCGCCCGCGTGGCGGGAGGTGGCCGTGAGCCCGTCGCCGCGCACACCTGTGCAGGCGGTGGGAAAGGACGCGGCCGGCCGCTGGCAGTACCTCTACCACGAAGCGCACGCGGAGCGGCGGGAGCGCCGGAAGCAGAAACGGTTGGTGCGCTTCATCGTGGCCCTGCCGCGAATGCGCCGTGCGATCACGCGCGACCTGGCGCTCCAGGGAATGCCTCGCGAGAAGGTGCTCGCCGGGGTCCTCAAGATTCTGGGCGCCTGCTTTCTCCGTCCCGGCAGCAAGGTGTACACGGATCAGAACGGGAGCTATGGGCTGGCCACGCTTCGCCGCCAGCACGTCTCGGTGCGGGGCGATCGCGTGTTCTTCGACTTCGTCGGAAAGTCCGGCAAGCGACAGCAGCAGGAGCTGCACGACCGCAAGGTCGCGCGTCTCGTGCGGGAGCTCACCCGCTATCCGGGCGAGGTCTTCAAGTTTCGCTCGGAGGCGGACGATCTGGTCGATGTGCACACGGGGCACATCAACGCCTACATCAAGGAAGTGACCGGAGCCCAGTTCAGCGCCAAGGATTTTCGCACCTGGGCCGGGACGCTTCTCTGCGCGTGCGCTCTCGCCCGGGCGGAGAAGAAACCGGCGCGGACAAAGCAGGAGCGCCGGAAGCGGATTTCCGAAGCGCTCCAGGAGGTGGCCGACCATCTCGGCAACACCCCCGCGGTCTGTCGCTCGTCGTACGTGTTCCCCGCGATCCTCCGGAGCTTCGAGAAGGGGCGCGTGATCTCGGAGTACTTCGACGACGTCGCCGCCCTCTCGAACGGGAGCGCCCGCCTCGTGGAGCGGAGCGAGCGCGCCCTGCTCGAGCTGCTCCGATGAAGGCCCGCACCGGCGCCCGCGAAGCCGCCGGCCGGCTTGTCCTGGTGCGGCCCGGCGCCCAGCCCCGTCGCGGCGCCGCCCCGGAGCGCGGAGCGGCGGCGGCGCCCGACCTGCTCATCATCCACAACTCGTCCCGAGTCTCCGTGGAAGAGGTCCGCTCGAAGGCTGAGGAAGTGCTCGTGCCGCGGGGGCTCACCCATCGCCTGGTCACGCTCCCCGGCTCCCGGAACGTGGAGCAGGCCGTGCGGCGCCAGGTGGCGCGCGCGCTCCGCGAGGGGTGCCGGCGCATCGTCGCGGCGGGAGGCGACGGCACCGTGGCGCTGGTCGCCCAATCCCTCGTACGCCGGCGGGGACTCAGGCCGCCCGCCTCGCTGGGGATCATCCCGGCCGGGACCACGAATCTCCTCGCCCGCGAGCTGGGAATTCCTCTGGAGCTGGACCAGGCGATCACCGTGGTCGCCGAGGCCGGGCGCGCGGCGGAGCTGGATGCCATCCTGGTGGGCCGGCGGTACGTCTTCACTCAGGTGGGGATCGGGCCGGACGCGATCATGATCCGCGACACATCGTCCGAGAAGCGCAAGAAGATGGGGCGGCTCGCCTACATGTTGACCTACGCGCGCGGCGCGCTCCGCTTCCGACCCCGCTGGTTCACGCTTCAGATCGACGGCAAGACCGTGCACGAGCACGCGTGGCAGATCGTGATCGCGAACGTCGGGAGCGTGGGCGCCCC
>JANLXD010000438.1:0-8636 GCA_031364935.1 Candidatus Eiseniibacteriota bacterium | reverse complement strand
CATCGACACGCGCGACGGGAGCTTTGTCGAGCGCGTCTGAGACGGCGCACCGCGGTTCCGTTCGCCTGAACGGAGCCGATCTTTACGCGGAATGGTCCGGCGCCGGGCCCGGCCTTCTCTTCCTTCACGCCGGCGTCGCCGATTCCCGGATGTGGGACGCGGAGTTCGCTGCCTTCTCCGACCGCTTCCGCGTGGCTCGTTTCGATATTCGCGGATTCGGCCGCTCCGCGATGCTCCCCGGCCGCTTTGCCTACCATGACGATGTGGCGGCCGTGGCGCGGGCCGCCGGCCTCGAGCGGGCGACACTGGTCGGGAGCTCTTTCGGAGCGAACATCGCCGTGGACGCCTGTCTCGCCTATCCCGATCTCGTGGAGAGGCTGGTCCTGGTCGCGCCCGGACTCGGCGGCGGCGACGACGATGAAGCGATGCGGCGTTTCGGTGAAGAAGAAGAGGCGGCGCTCGAGCGGGGCGACCTGGACGGCGCGACCGAGCTGAATCTGCGGATGTGGGTGGACGGCCCGCGGCGAAAGCCGCAGCAGGTGGACGCCGCCGTTCGGGAGCGCGTCCGGGTGATGCAGCGCGATGCCTTCGCGCACGAAGTGCCGGCGGGCGTGGAGCGCGTTCGTATCGAGCCGCCCGCGAGCGGCCGGCTGAGCGAGATCCGCGTGAAGACCCTGGTGGTGGTGGGGGAACTGGACGTCCCCTTCATCCTGGCCACGGCCGAGCGGATCGAGCGCGAAGCGCCCCGCGCGCGCCGAGTGGTGATTCCCGACGCGGCGCACATGGTGACCATGGAGCGGGGCAACGAGTTCCAGCAGGTGATGGGGGATTTCCTGCTCCAGGTGTAGGCGCCGTGCTACGGTTCTGACTGGGGCTCGTCTAACCTAGTTGCGGCCCAGCCCCCGACCACACGCGTTCGCTTTCTTGGACTCCCGCGTTCTTCCAGGTAGGGCAGCGCCGGAGGTTCTCCGGATTCGGGCCTCCGCCGCCCCAGGTTGGAGGTGCGCGTGTGCTCTCGTCCGTTCCTTGTCCTTTGCGGCATCGCCGTCCTCTCCGGTTGGCCCCTTGCCGGAGCCTGCCGCGCGGAAGCCCCCGCCGATACGACCCGTCGAATCATCCTGGAGCACGGTTACGCGGTCGACGTACGAGAAATCGGCCATTTGCCGGCGCAGAGGCACACCTACCATTCTCTCTGCTTCCGTGGCCGGGACCGATCACGCTGCGGCTCGTTCCTCATCACGGAAGCCGGCGTGCTCTCCGTTCTCAAGGCGGACGCGGGCAGGGGGCGCGATCAGAAGATGCTCGGGTTCTTGGAGTACGGCGCGATGATCAACGTCGGTGCGAGGTCCGCGGTTGGCGTGACCGCCCTGGGCGAGAGCGGCACGAACCACAACCGGGTCGGTTTCCGGGGGCGTTACCGGCGGTGGCTGGGCCACGGTTTCTCCCTCGATCTCGCTCCCGGCATCATCATTTGGGATTTCGGCGATCGGTTTACGCAGTATGAATCTCCCGGGGTGATCGGTATGGTCGCGCTGGACGCCGGGGGCCTGCTGGGCATCATGGTCGAGGGCGAAGTCGCCCGGTTGAAATGGGATCAGGGAGTATTCGACGGGACCGGCTACAGCGTGCAGCCCCAGCATCTGACGGATTTCACGTGGCGGGTCGGGGTTCGAGGCGGCTCCTACGTGGGCGTTGGGGCGACGGTTTTGTCCGCGATTGCTTTGGCCGCCCTCGCCGCGACGTGGCATGGACTGTATTGACGTCCGGTCAGCCCCGCAGCCGCCCCAGCTCCCGCGCGATCTCCCACGCGACCACCGCCCCCTGGCCCACCGCGTTCGCGATGGAGGGCCAGCGCGGGGAGCAGACGTCGCCCGCGGCGTAGATCCCGCGCGCGCTGGTCCGTCCGCCCACGCCGACGCGGACGAAACCCGCCCGGTCCAGCCGCACCACGCCGCGCACCACGTCGGTCTCCGGCTCCCGGCCGATTCGCACGAAGACGCCGTCCACACGCACATCTTCATCCTTGCGCAAGCCGCGCCGGCGGTAGCGCACGGCCTCGACTCGCTCCTGCCCGACGATCTCCCGAACCCCGGCGTTCACCACGAAGCGGATCCGCGGATGAGCCCGAGCGCGCTTCAAAAAATCGACGCGCGACTTGAACCGGGGCGAGCGATGCAGCAGCGTCACGTCGCTACCCGCCTCGGCGCATAGCAGCGCATCCTCCACCGCCGCCGTTCCGCCTCCCACCACCGCGACGGGGCGCCCCGCGAAGCGCATGCGGTCGCGGTTCGCGGAGTGGCTCACACCGCGCCCCCCGAGCGCGTCCTCCCCCGGGACGCCGAGCTTCCGGCGGCGCAGTCCCATCGCGAGAAGGATCGCGCGTCCTCGGAGCCGCTCTCGGCCGCGCTCCACGCGCAGCTCGCGCTTCGCGATCCGGCGGACCGGCTCGCCCACCAGGATCTCGAGCCCGGCCGAGCGCGCGTCGGCCAACGCCACGCCCGCGAAGCGCTCGCCGTCCCAGCCAAAGGCAGTGAGGTAGTTCGGGATGGCGGCATGGATGTCGTGGAGCTGTCCGCCGGGTTGGATGTTCTGCTCGAGCAGGACCGCCGATAGACCGAAGTCGCGAAGCCAGAGCGCGGCCGACAGCGCCGCGGGGCCCGCGCCGACGATCAGGACGTCGTGGCGCTTCCGGGACATACCGTTTCAGCCACTTCCCAAAAGGTCTTCGGCGTGAGGGGTCCCAGTCCATGTCGCTCGCTCAGCATCACGAGGCAGCGCTTCCGCTCTTCCAGCCTGCTGAGCTGCAACGCACTGTGCGCGCCCGAGTGGATCAGCACGGTGGCGGTGATGCCGGGGGAGCGCACGATCAGGCCGCCCTTCTTCGCCACGCGCGTCATCCACTCCCAATCCTCGGAGCAGGTGAACGTGGGGTCGAACTCGCCGAAACCGGCGAAGGCCTGGCGCCGGATGAGCATCGTGCTCGGCGGGATGTAGTCGTCGCGCAGGAACACCGAGAGGTCGAAATCGCGGGCGATCACGCGCTCGTCGCCGTCGTCCTCGCGGCGGAGGCGCACATCGGAGTACGCCACGTCGATCTTGGGGTCCCGGTCGAGCGTGCCGGCCAGACGGACGACATGGGTCCGATCCCAGCGGTCGTCATCGTCCAGGATCGCCACCGCGTCCCCACGGGCCCGCGCCACACCCGCGTTGCGCGAGCGCGCGACGCCTTGCGCCTCGCCGTCGCGTTCCACCAGGGTGGTGGGAAACTCGAGCCCTTCGATGGCCGCGCGCACTTCCTCCGGGAACGGGTCCCCTCCGTCCCTCACCAGCACCAGCTCCAATTCCGGGTGCGTCTGCTCGCCGGCGGAGCGGAGGGCGTGGATCAGGTATTCGGGGCGATTGCGGGTGAGGATGACGATCGAGACGGAAGGCACGTCAGGCGGCCGGACCCTGGCCCGTCAACGCCCGCGTCGGGGCGGAACCCCGACCGGCATCGGTGCGCCGCGGTGCGCTTCGGTGACCAGGCGGGCGCCGGGGCCGCTTCCACGCAGCTCCATGCAGAAATGCCGCCCCACGATCCGCACCGAGAGGCCCAGCGGCGCCAGGTCGCGCTCGATGGTGTCGGCGAGGGTCTGGGTCAGGTTCTCCTGGAGCCGCGGCACCAGGGCCAGGTCGCGCACGCTCCGCGCGAGCGCCCCCGCGCCGGCGATGCGCTCGGCGGGGATGATCCGCACGTACGCGTCTCCGACGTAGGGGACCAGATGGTGGGGGCAGAGGCCGTAGAACGAGATGGAATCCATCCCCACGATCTCGTCGGGCCGCCCGCGATAGGGGATCGGCACGATGGTGGGTGCCGGAGAGCGGAGCCCGGCGGTGCGCTCGACCAGAAGCTCGGACAGAAGCGCCGCCGTGACGGCGTACTCGGGATCCTTGTCGGAATCGACGCCGATCGAGGTGAGGTACTTCTCGAGAGCCTCGACGTCCGGACCCTGGGTCTTCGCGTCTTTCACAGCCCCAGGGCTCCCGAGGCGCCCCGGAGCGCCGGGAGCACCGTGCCCACGTGCTCCTCCAGCGGCACCCCCAGCTCGGCGCATCCGACCTCGATGTCTTCGCGGTTCACGCCGCGCGCGAACCCCTTCGACCGCATCTTCTTCATCACCGATTCCGCCGTCACCTCGGCCAACGTCTTCTGCGGCTGGACCAGGGCCGTTGCGGTGACCAGCCCGCACAGCTCGTCCACCGCGAAAAGCGCCTTCGCCATCGGCGTCGTGCGCGGCGTGCCCGTGTAGCTCGCGTGGCCCAGGATCGCCTCGATCATCTCGCGCGGATAGCCGCGCTCCTCGAGGATGCGGCAGCCGACATAGGGGTGCTCCGCGGGGGTCGGGTGCTTCTCGTAGTCAAAGTCGTGGATGAGTCCCGTGACGCCCCACAAATCCTCGTCGCCCCCGAGCTTTCGGGCGTAGGCGCGCATGGCGGCCTCGACGGCCAGGGCGTGCTTTCGGAGGCCCGGCGTTTCGGTGTGCTCGTGGAGGAGGGCGAGGACCGAATCCCGGCCCGGAGCGCTGGGAGCGCCGGGGCTGGAGGCGTTGGGGGATGTCCGGGGCGCGGTTTCCACGCGGCGGATTCTACTACAGCTACGCGGCCGCCCTCACCCCTACAGCTTCTTCTTGGTGATCACCGTGGCGCGGAGGAGGGTGATCGTCTCGGTCCCCTGGACCGGCGCCAGGCTGCCGGTGGTGTCGAAGGTGATCCGGACCCCGATCTTCACCCTGGACTGGACCATGGCCTGCGCCAGGGACGCCGAGCTGACCTCGGTCGACACGTTCGTAATGTTGCCGGGGGTCACGCTCACCGGCACGTCGGCGATGGGCGCGCTGGAGAAGACGTCGGCCGAGTCGGCGGACGTGATGAAGACCAGGAGATGGGCGTTGGCGCTGCCGGTGGTGTTGTCGAAGGAAGCCCCGATCGCCAGCGTCGCGCTCGAGACCTCGGTCACGTCCCCGATCCCGGGGAGGAGCGATACCTCTTGGCTGGCCACGTCCACGCTGGTGGTGGGGAGGCCGGCCGGAATCGGCCCGTACGGCCGCGTCACGTCGGCCGGGTCGAGGAAGGAGAGCACGTCCACGGTGAGAATGAGGCTCCGGTCGCCGCAACCGGCGGCGATCACGGGGAGCAAGAGCAGACTGGCGATCCAGCGGCGCATCCGAGCCTCCTAGTAGAGCGTGAGGGAGGCGCTCAGCTCGGCCGCGCGCGCTTCCTCGATGTTTCGGCTGTGAGTGGCGACCGCGAGATCCAGCCCGACCTTCCCGAAGCGAAGCCCGGTGCCGGTGGTGAACTGCCACCGTCCGTTCGTGTCGCAGTACGTGCCGCCGCGCAGCGCCAGCATTCCCAGCCAGCGCTCCACGCCCAGATGGACCGTGGTGCGGAGCTCGGTGTCCACCATGTCCGCGGCCAGGGTCATGGAGTCCGAGCGCTTCGCGAGGTTCACCGTGACGGTGGCGGGGATACGGCTGGTGAAGTCCACGTCGCTGCCGAGGGTGGTGGTGGTGAACTGGTTCGTCACGTCGTCGTAGACGTGCTGCCTCACGGTGGTCTTCCAGTGGATCTCGCTTCCGATGTCGTTGATCCCCACGCCGAATTCCCAGTTGTCGCAGAAGGCGACCCCGCCCACGTCGGCGCCCGTGCCATGGCCGGAGCCGCCGTCGCCGCCGATCGCGGAATGCCGGGTCAGCACCGCCATGTCGATCGCGACCGGATCCCCGCTGCCAAAGAGGGTGTCGCCCGTGGTCACGCCGCCGGAGCCCCGGAGCGAGCCGTACGCGAGTCCCCAGAAATACTTGGGCGCGGCGCCCAGGTAGAGGGCTGTGGCGCCGTTCCGGCGCGGGTCGTCCGCGCTCGGGTCATCCTGGTCGCCGACATTCGCGTCGTCAGGCGCCGAATAGAGCGTCCGCACCGTCATGCCCGCCTGCCAGGCGACCGCCGCCTGGGCGACGCCGTCGTCGGTGGTGCCGTAGCGCGTGTTTCCCACGAAGGGCTCGGCGTCGCGGAGCGCCCGGCGGAGCGCCGGGTCCAGCCGGAACTCGTTTCGCACGTGAACCGTCGGGACCACCTGGACGAAGAACTGCTTGATCCCGATTCCGACCGCCATCAGGTGGTAGACGCCGCCCTGGTTCCAGCCATCCTTGGGGATGGCGCGGCGGACGTCGTCCAGGTCCACCATCAGCGAATCGCGCGCCACGAAGATCGAGATGTCCCCGGAGACCTCGCTGGGCTTGGAGAGCTGCAGCGTGAGGGGGGGATTCGAGACGAGATTCAGAATTTTGAAGATATTAAAATCAGGGTCGCTCGTATCGAAGGTCGGGTGGTCGTTCGCGTACTGGATCAGACCGATGGGAAGCGGGATGGAGCGCGAGCTGTGCCCCGACGGAACGCCGCGGAAGGCGATGTTCGCGGTGCGCGAGGCGCCGTTGTCGCTTGTGGCCACCCCTCCCATTCCCAGCCGGCGCGCATCCAACATCTGTGCCTGGGCGGGCGCCGCGAACGAGGCGGCGGCGAGCAGGCAGACGGTGACCAGGGCCTGACGTTTCATAGGGACTACCCCTCCTTGAGGCTCCGGGCGACGCCGCCGGGGCCGGAGACCCCGTTCCGCCATCTATCGGCTGTTCGCCGGGCAGCTTGAGCCCGCGGGGCCCCCCATTTGACCATAGAAATCACGTGTGATACCTTACCTGATTGCCTTGGAGGACCGTCAGTTACACGAAAAAATGACCAACCTGACCGAGCTCCCTAAAAACTACGAACCCGTCGAAGCCGAGAAACGGTGGTACGCCCATTGGGCGGAGCGTGGCTATTTCCGCCCGAACGACTCCGACGCCCCCCCCTTCGTCATCCTGATTCCGCCGCCCAATGTGACGGGGAGCCTCCATTTCGGGCACACCTTCGACCACACCATCCAGGACCTCCTGACCCGCTGGCATCGGATGATGGGGGAGCCGACCCTGTGGCTCCCCGGGACCGACCACGCCGGGATCGCCACCCAGAACGTGGTGGAGAAGCGTCTGGCCGAGCGCGAGCTGACCCGCTTCGACCTGGGGCGCGAGGCCTTCGTGGCCGAGACGTGGAAGTGGAAGGAGCAGTACCACCAGCGGATCACCGAACAGATGAAGCGCCTGGGCGACTCGGTCGACTGGTCGCGCGAGCGCTTCACCATGGACGAGGGGCTGTCGCGCGCCGTGCGCGAGGCCTTCGTGCGGCTCTACCGGAAGGGACTCATCTACCGCGGGAACCGGATCATCAACTGGTGTCCGCGCTGCCATACGGCCCTCTCGGACGAGGAAGTGAACCACGTCGAGACCGACGGGAAGCTCTACTTCATCCAGTACCCGGTCAAGGGGACGCAGCGCCACGTGACCGTGGCGACCACCCGGCCGGAGACGATGCTGGGCGACGTGGCGGTGGCCGTGCACCCCAAGGACAAGCGCTTCGCTCCGCTCCAGGGGAAGATGGCGGTCCTGCCGTTTCTGCGCCGCGAGATCCCGATCATCCGGGACGACGCGGTGGATCCCAAGTTCGGGACGGGGGCCGTGAAGGTGACTCCGGCGCACGACCCGGCCGACTTCGAGATGGGACAGCGGCACAAGCTCCCGACGATCACCGTGATGGACGAGAGCGCCGTGATGAACGAGAACGCGGGCGACTTCAAGGGGCTGTCGCGCGAAGAGGCGCGTCGCCGGATCGTCGAGGCGCTGGAGGACCGCGGGCTTCTGGCGCGCGTCGAGCCGCACCGCCACTCGATCGGGCACTGCGACCGCTGCGACACGGTGGTCGAGCCGTACCTCTCGCTCCAGTGGTTCGTGAAGATGAAGCCGCTGGCCGAGCCGGCGCACGCCGCGATCAGCCGCGGGGAGCTGACCATCCTGCCGCGCCGCTGGGAGAAGGTGTATCTCCGGTGGCTGGAGGGGATCCGCGACTGGTGCATCTCGCGGCAGCTCTGGTGGGGCCACCGCATTCCGGTCTGGACCTGCGCCGCCTGCAAGCAGGAGATCGTCGAAGTCGAAACGCCCACGGCCTGCCCGAAGTGCGGGAGCACGGAGCTGAACCAGGACGAGGACGTGCTCGACACGTGGTTCTCCTCGTGGCTCTGGCCGTTTTCCACGCTCGGCTGGCCCGAGGAAACGCCGGACTTGAAGCGGTTCTACCCCTCGAGCGTCCTGGTCACCGGGCCCGATATCATCTTCTTCTGGGTGGCCCGGATGGTGATGGCCGGGTACGAGTTCATGGGGCGCGCCCCGTTTTCTCAGGTGTACCTGCACGGCATCGTGCGCGACGCCCAGGGGCGAAAGCTGTCCAAGTCGCTCGGCAATTCGTCCGACCCGATCGAGCTGATGGACCGCTTTGGCGCCGACTCGCTTCGCTACACGTTGGTGCTCCTCTCGCCGCAGGGGGCCGACATCCACGGCTTCTCGGACGAGAAGGTGGATCTGGGGCGCCATTTCGCGAACAAGCTGTGGAACGCGTTCCGACTGGTGCACCCGCACCTGGACGGCTACGTGCCCGACGACCCGGTGTCGCGCCCCACGCTGCGCGACGAGGACCAGTGGATCCTGAGCGCGCTGGCCTCCACGGTCCGCTCGGTG
>JANLXD010000427.1:0-6312 GCA_031364935.1 Candidatus Eiseniibacteriota bacterium | reverse complement strand
CCCAGCAGCGTCACGTTTTCCACCCTACCGGCCGCGTCGAGCACCCACACCGTCTCGCGGCGGTGCACGGCCTGCTCGGCGATGCCGAGCGAAATCTTGAATTCGTCCGAGGGAAGGGTCGTCTCGTCCTTGCTTCGGGCGATCTCGAAGCGAAGCTTGCCGTCCTCCTGGCAGAGCATGAGAAAGCCGCGGTCGGCGCCGGCGATCCGGACGACCGCGTCCACGATACGCACCAACAGCTCGTTCAGATCGAGGGTGCTGGTGACGGCGCGGCTCGCGTGGAGGAGGTGATGGAGCCGGTCCTGGTCGGTCGCCACCCGCCCGCGCGAAGGCACGCGAGGCTGGGTCAGGAGCTCACGCTCCCACTGCGAAAGGCCACGACTCAGGCGTTCAAGCGGATCGGTTTCGGGGAGATCGGCAGAGGCGTCCGAAGCGTTCTCGCGGAAGGGCTCGGGGTTCTGGGACATTGCGTCCTTGCCTCGCAGTGCCGGCGCGCTAGCGCGTCGGAAGGTCCCGGTCGACTCCGAAAAGATACAGCTGTAAATTTAGTTTGTCAAGTGTCGAACAAGGGGGTGGGACGCTTGCGTCTCAGGTAAGTGCCAAAAACCGCGTATCCAAGCCCCAAAATTGATACTGCGGCCAGCGAGATCGTCGAATTATTCGCGTTCCACACCCCGACACCCAGCGCTGTGGTCGCCGTGACCACCGCGGAAATGAGCGTCACGGTACCCCACCGTCCACAAATCCGACCAAGTCGGTGCGTGGAATGGTCCGTGCTCCCGACGGCAATCGGCCTCCTGCCGGCGAGGCGATCCCAGGTCACGAAGATCACGTCGAAGAGCGGGTAGGAGAGGATGCAGAGCACCGCGACCACATGGGGCAGGGTCAACGAGTCGTCCAGCGCCTCGAGGGCCAGGGCAGCGAGCGCGAAGCCCAGGAGATGGCTCCCCGCGTCGCCCAGGAAGATACGGGCCGGAGGCGCGTTGTAGACGAGGAAGCCCGCGCCCGCGCCGATCAGCGCCCATCCCAGCGCTTGGTCCACCTTGGCGCCGAAGAGGAGCGCCAGCGCGAGAAATCCGGCGGCCGCGACGGGGACGACGGCGGCCACGATCCCGTCCATCGCGTCCAGAAAATTGATCGCGTTCAAAAGTGCGACAACGCCCACGATGGCGGCGATGGCCCACAGCGGGTGCTGCGCGAGGGGCCCGCCGCGCGCACCCCAGAAAACCAGCAGGAGCGCGGCGGCGATCTGTCCCAGGAGCTTCCCCAGCGGCCGCATGGGGCGGCGGTCGTCCACCAGCCCCAGCCCCAGGGAAAGCGCCGCGCCGCACAGAACCCCGGCCCGCGGCCACGCCACGTCCGCGCCGGCGACCAGCCTCGCGAGGAGTGGACCAGCGATGAGCGCTGCCGCGACCGCGACTCCACCCAGGAGCGGTGTCGGCTCGGGATGATGCTTTCGCGGAGCGGGATGGTCGATGTAGCCCGTGCGAACCGCGAAGCGCCGGACGAGAGGCGTGAGGACCAGCGCGGCGATGAAGCTGAACGGCGCCGCGAAGAGAACGGCGGGAGACGTCAAATGAGAAGGATGGCCGTAGACGTCAAATAGGGAGAGCGGCGGCGGGCGCCTCGGCCTCGCGGAATTCGCCCGCGTGCCGCGCCGCTTCCAGGGCGAGCACGGAGGCGTCCCACGAGAACCGGCTCCGCGCCCATCCGCGGCCCAGACTCCCGAGCGACGCGGCGGCCGCGGGGTCGCGCAGGACCGCGACGATGTGGCGGGCGATCCCCGCGGCGTCGTCGGCCACGCGGAGCGTCCCCTCGGGCATCGGATCGAGTCCCGCGCGCACGGCGGAGGTCGTGACGACCGGCGTCCCGCTCGCGAGGGCCTGGAGAACCTTGTTCTGCACGCCGGCCGCGAAGCGGTGCGGCGCGACGAACACCGTGGAGCGCGCGAGCACGTCGTCGGGATCGTCCACGAACCCGAGCACCTTCACGCCGGGGACCCGCTCCGCCCACGCGCGCGCGGCGTCGGACCCCTTCCCCGCGATCATCAGGGTCGCTTCCGGCTCCTCGGCGCGCACGCGCGGGAAGACTTCATTCACCAGGAAGCGCACCGCGTCCTTGTTGTGGAAGACGTCGTGGAATCCGAGAAAGAGGAGCCGCGCCCGCTCGCGCGGGACGGGTGCGTTTCCGTGATGCCGAATCTCGGGGCCCATGCCGTTCGGCACCACGCGCGTCGTGGCGGTGGGGGCGATGCGCGCCAGATGCCGTGCTTCCGCTTGGCTGATGACCCAGCACTCGTCGAACCGAGGGGCCACACCCGCCTCGTAGTCGCGGATGCGCGGACCCTCGAAGCCGTAGATCCAACGGTACGGTCCGCGACGGAACGGCATCGAGCGCTCGATGCCGGCGGAGATCACGTCGGTCATGTCGAGCACCCACCGCGCGCCTCCCTGCCCGCCTTGTCCCAGGTGCGGCAGCGCGTAGGGAGCCATGCGGAAGAGGTGCGTCACGACCACGTGCGGCTGGATACGGCGGACCGCGGCGTCCACCCGCTCGCTCATCCGGCGCGAGCGGTAGTAGGCGGCCTGGAGCGGAAACCGCCCCGGCAACGCCCGCGCCGCGCGAAGCCAGGAAAGCGCGCGCGGCAGCGGCACCGTCTCGACGCTCTGGATGCTCGCGAGAAGAGGCAGATGGACTTCCGGCTCGCGCCGGTGGGTATCGAAGGAGAGGAGATGGACGGCGTGCCCGGCCCCGGCTGCCGCGCGCATCATGTGGAAGACTCGGAACCGATCGCCCCCCACCGGCGGATACGGCATGCGCGAGGTCAAAAAGAGGATGCGCATCCATCGAGGATAGCACGGACGCAGCGGCGCTATCCCGCGTAGACCGCCTCGACCCGCGCGGCGATCGCGTCCCAGGAGTACTCGGCTTCGAACCCCGGCCGGTGGGCGGCGTGGGGCGCGGCCGCCGGGCGGGCCGCCGGGAAGGCGCGCTCCAGCGCAGCGGCCCAGTCCGCTTCGCGCGGGGCGACCAGTACGCCGGTTCCAGGGTGGATCACTTCCGCGGCGTTCCCCACGTCGTGGGCCAGCGTGTAGAGCCCGCCTCCCACCATCTCCACAAGCGCGACGCTGCACCCCTCGTAGTGCGAGGGGAGCGCGCCCACGTCCGCCGCCGCGATCCACTCGCGCACGTCGCCGTGCGGGAGCGGGCCGGTGGTCCACCGCCCCGGCTCGCGCGCGGGGGCCTCGTCGCCGACGCGAACCCAGAGCGCGTCGCGCCCCCCACCGCGGAAACGCCGCCACGCACGCTCGAGCAGCGCGTGCCCCTTCACGAAATCGCGCCGGCCGATGGTGAGGAGGACAGGAAGGTTGTCCGGGATTCCCTGCCGCCGTCGCCACGCGGCGCGGCCGAGGCGCGGCCCGCCGGGGAGGATCCCGTTCGGAATGACCACCGCGCGCGCGGGGTCGAGGCCGTGGTGGCGCGCGAATTCGTCGCGCACGCGGCCGGAGACCGCGATGAATCGGCCGCGCCGGCGTACCGCCGCCCGCTCCTCGCGGAACCCCCGCCAGTTCCCCGGATTGGCCAGCGTGCGGAGCCGCCCCATGCGAACGTAGGCCGCCATCTTCCCCGCGACGCAGAAATGCAGCGTGCGCACGTACCGGTCGCCCCCGTCCAGGCCGGCGGGCCACGGGCCCGCGTGGTGGTGGATCACGTCGTAATGGGCCGGATCAAAGCGTTCGACCGTGGAGAGAGGCGGGTACGGAACGGGGCGCGCCGCCAGGTCCACCGCGTGCCCGCGGGCAGTCAGCGCCAGCGCCAGCTCGCGGAGGTGAGTCTCGAGCCCGCCGGGGAGCGAAACGTCGAGGCCGGCGAGGAAGAGCACTTTCACGCGGCGGTACCCCGCTCGGAGCGCCGCTCCGCGCGCCGGCGGCGAGCGCGAGGCGTGAGCTCGACCCCCCACGATAGCGCCCACCACGCGAGGGCTCCGGGGAGAATGGCGGGATCGAGGGAGCGCCACGCCTCGCGAAGCGCGGCGCGCCCGTCGCCGGTCCGCCCCTCTCGGATGAACGCCTCGGCGCGGTAGCGCGCGAGCCGCGGCGCCGAGGAGTAGCCTTTCCGGAACGCCTCGGGACTCCCGGCCGCGAGGAGCGCCGGCGCGGAGTCGCCGTCGGTCCGGCGCCTCTCGTCGGCGAAGGCGCGCGCGAGGGCCAGATACTCCAGATGCGAGCCCCGATGCTGGTGGAAGGTGTTCGCCTCGTGCGAGCGCCACTGGTAGAGCGGCTCCGTCAGGTTCCACATTCCGAATCGCGACGGGATCCGGAGCCAGAGGTCGTAGTCCTCGGCCGCGCGGAATCCCGCGCGGAACCCCCCCGCGGCTTCGTACGCTTCTCGTCGCATCATCACGGAGCCGTGCACGAAGGGAGGCGCGCGGCGGAGCGTCCGGTGGATGGCGCGCGCCCCCAGCGGAACCGGGTACGAGGCGACGCGCTCTCCGCTCTCGTCGATGACATCGGCGGTCGTCCCTAGGACGCCCACATCGGGATGGGAGGCGAGGAACGCCGTCTGGAGAGCGAAGCGTTCGGCGCGCGAGACGTCGTCCGCGTCATGGATCGCGAGGAGGGTTCCGCGGGATGCCTCGAACGCGACCGCACGGGCAGCGGCGGGACCCACACCGGAGGCGTGGAGCACGCGTACCCAGGGACGCGAGGCCGCGTGCGCGGAGAGTATCGCGCCCGTCTCGTCCCGGCTTCCGTCGTCCACGGCGATCACTTCGATCGGGCGGTAGATCTGACCGTCGATCCCGGCGAGGGCCGCCGGAAGATGGCGCGCCGCGTCGCGGCACGCGAGGAGCACGCTGACCAAGGTTGACATGCGGGATTGGACCTTAGCACAGCGCGGCGTTGACAGGCCCGACCCTGCCGCCGAGACTCGCGCCGTGCGGAAATCGGCGGACGGATGGCGGGCGGACGCGGTGGGCCTGTGGCGGGACCGCGCGCTCCGGTTTCTCGCCGGGGCGAGCGGCACCATCCTCATCGCGCTCTTCGGAGCGGCGCGAAACAAGTGGCTCGCCACCTACCTCGATACCGCCGGCGTCGGGATTGTCTCGCAGATCGCCGCGGGACAGGCCTGGCTGGGGACCCTGGTCGGACTGGGCCTGGGGCTTCCGATCACCCGCGAAGTCGCCGCCCGTTCCACCGCGGGCGACGACGCCGGCGCCCGGCGCGCGGTCTGGACCGGATTCTCGCTCGCCGCGCCCACCGCCGTCTTTGTCGGCACGCTCGGACTCTGGCTCGCGCCCCACCTCTCCACCGCGCTCCTCGGCACCCCGGACCACGCGACCCTGGTGCGGATCTCGATGCTCGGCGTCATCGGCATCGGGCTCTACCAGGTGACCCAGGGGATGGCCGCCGGACGGTCCGACGTGCGCGCGCCGCTCGCGCTCGCCCTGGGCGGCGTCGCCGTGACCGCCGCGCTCACGTTCGTCCTGGTGCCGCGCTTCGGGCTGTTCGGCGCGGTGGCCGCGACCTCTCTGCTCTACCCGGCGGCCTGCGCGACCCTGCTCGTCATCCACCGTCGCCGCTACCCCCAAGCGCTGGCCCCGCGGCCGCGGCCGATCTTTGACCCGAGGGAGGCGAAGGGGCTTCTGTCCGTAGCGGGCGCGGCGCTCCTCTTGCCGCTGGCGGACCAGGGCACGCTCTTGGCGCTGCGCGCGCACTTCCTGCGCCTTCATGGCGTTTCGGCGAACGGGCTCCTGCAGGCGGCGCTGGCGCTGAGCCAGCAGGTCGGCGCGCTCTTCTACGCCTACCTTGCCTCCTATGCGTTCGGGATGATCAGCGGCGCGGGCGGTGCGCGCGGGGCCGCGGGGATCGCGGACTACACGCGGCGGCAGTGGACGCCGCTCGTCCTGTTCGCCGCGGTCACGTTCGCGATCGCGATCGTGGGGGCCTCACCGCTCCTCCACCTCCTCTACTCCAGCCGCTTCGATCCCGCGCGCCGGATGATGGCCTGCGCGCTCTTCGGGGAGTTCGGCAGGGTCTGCCTCCAGGCAGCAGCGCTGGGCTCGCTGCCGCTGGGCGGGGCCAAGCTGTGGCTGCGCATCGGGCTCGTCCAGCCCATTTCCCTGGCCGCGGCCTACGCGGCCTTCACGGCCGCGGGCACGGGTGAGCTGGCGCTACCCCTGGCGTACGCCGCGGCGGGTGTGGTCACGTTCGCCGCGGGCGTCGTGATAATGGCGCGCGCAGGAGTTTCATTGGGCCCGCGCCGTCTGATGATCGCGGGCGCGTGCTACGCGGCGCTCGCGGTGCTGGTGCG